>CALGJS010000162.1 GCA_937927835.1 uncultured Saprospiraceae bacterium
CAACCATGCAAAAGATAATAAGCCGCAAGAATCAATAGCAGAAATAGCCCAAGAAAAATCTGGGTTTGTTTTGCGGTGTAGTCAAATAAGGGTTTAAACATTTTCTCGTTTAGTGTTGCTTGGTCTGTAGTATATTTATAAAGTCTTTTTCAAATGACGAATAAGGAAGATTGAACCCTAGACCTGTTTTATCAATTAGGTAAAAAGGACTGTTCTAGATTTCGTGTTATTCAAGCGCAACTTCAACCGCAAAAAAAATTTCAAATTTCTCTTTAACGTAAAATATTTTTTTTAGCAACCTGAATACCAGTCGATTACAAGTCTTCGTTTTTAGGCTTTGAGGTTGAGGTTGAAGTTGTTTTTGAAGCCCGCCTGCCATGCCTACGGTAGGAGATCCGGCCGGCAGGTTTTAAATTTATTTTGACACAGTTTATTGAACAAGTTTTGAAATGGCTAGTCTCTCAGTTTTAGATTTCTCTAAAAATAACTTTAAGGCATCATCTGCTTCCTTAATAAATTCTGAGTAATAGTTGAGTGAATTTCTTTCATCTGTTTTTTCTTTAAAAAATGAAATAACGTTGTTCAATAAATAAAAATTACTTCTTCCGTTTCTTCTTCTTCCTAGCCTTCTCAAATTCCTCATCCTCTTCAATCAACGATTTATAATCATTCTTCCGTTCTTTCTCAACATCGAGCGTATCGACATAATCTGTCCCTTCAATCCTCATGACTTTAATCTCTTTTTGAAGATACGATTGAATCTCTTTTAAGATCGGCTTTTCTTCTTTTGAACAAAAGCTATAGGCATGTCCTTTTTGGTTGGCACGACCAGTACGACCAACTCGATGAACATAATTTTCGGCCTCCATCGGTAGATCATAATTGACCACAATTTCTACATCCGGAATATCAATTCCTCGCGCCGTAATATCTGTGGCGATCAGCAATCGTACTTCTCCATTTCGAAATTTATCTAAGGTTTCACTACGTGCCTCTTGGTCTTTATCACCATGAATGGTAATAGATTCAATATCTGCTCTAGCCATCGCTTTGGAGACGCGTTCTGCCCGAACTTTGGTTCTAACAAAAGCCAAAATTTTGCTGCCCGGATTTTCGTTGACTACTCTCTCGAGGAAAAATCTTTTATGATCCATCTCTACAAAGATAACAGAATGATCTATTTTTTTGGCGACGGGATCTTTCGGAGACAGTTGAATCCGAATGGCATTTTGTCGAACGATTCCGTAGGCAATCTTTTTTATTTTTTCGGTGATCGTCGCCGAAAAGAAAAGGGTCTGTCGACGTCGAGGTAGCTTCCGAATCAGGTCTTCAATATCTTTGATAAATCCTAGGTCGAGCATATAATCTGCTTCATCTAACACCAAGATTTCAATACGATGCGTTGGCAAATGTCCTTGACTGATCAGGTCGAACATCCGGCCGGGTGTAGCAATCACGATATCCACCCGTTTTTCCAATTGCGCTATCTGAGGAGCTTGGTCTACTCCACCGATTAAGGCCATTACTTTTACTGTTGTAAATTGGGTAATCTGTTTAAAGACACCTTCGATCTGTAAAGCGAGTTCGTGGGTGGGAACCAGGACAATACACTTAGCTCCAGTAGGTCTTCGTTCCTTTTGTTTTTGTTCATAAATAAGATCTACAATGGGAATGGCAAAGGCGGCGGTTTTTCCGGTTCCGGTCTGAGCCACGGCCAAGAGGTCTTCTCCTTTAAGAATATTAGGAATAGATTTAAACTGGATATCGGTGGGTCGTCGAAAACCTAGTTTTTCCAATCCTCTTTTCACTTTTGGGTCGAAATTGTAATCTGAAAATTTCATGGAACAAAGGTAGTTTTTTTTGAGTTGTGAGTTGAACGTTTTGGGTTTTAAGTTTCCAGTTAACGTTGTATCACCAATCTTACTATTTTTATTCTCCTGTAATTCGGATTGTCCAGAGGGATTTTATGGGTCGGATTGCATCCTTAACTGATGAATTGGTTAGTTTAAATAGATTAGAAGCCAAACAATTTGCGGAAGAGGCAAATTTGGTAAGAGCATAAGATGATTAGCAATTGCCGTTTTTGTCTGAACTGCAACTCATATGGCAAAACCTAGCAAATTTGGATGGAGATGGTAATAATACAGGCTTAATATAGCAACTATCCAATTTAAAATCATAAAGAAAGTGATCACGTCTTGAGTAAGGTTAGTGGAATTATTGATCGAATTAACGCATTTTATTTACTGTGAATACAAGCTATATTCGATCAGCTAGTTTTTACTAATCACCGGAGCTTGTGCATCACAACTAGGAATGCAAAGAGATACCCCCGGATTCTGCCAATCATTATTCGGTGGAGCGGTATAAGTCACCCCATTAACCAGTCCTTCCAAATTCACGGAAGGTGCGCCTGTTCCTGCAATTCCGTCTCCATCAGGATCTGCTACTCCTTCTTCTACGGTATCAAAACAACCATCGCCGTCCGCATCTGTTTGATAGGCATCGTAGGTTCCATTTGGCGTTGTTTCGCTGTCGGGAATCGTATAATTTAAGATGCCATTATCCGCAACCGTTTCTACTCCATCCAATAATCCATTTGTACCAAAAGCAGCACTTGCCCCGTCGAGGATACCATCCGAATTGACATCCAGACTACCCAGTCCTGCCTCGTGAAGATCGTAGATTCCATCATTATCAGAATCAAGATCTAACAAATTAGGAACGCCGTCGCCATCCGCATCTTCACAATAAGTACCCATAAATTGTCTTACTCCCAGTCCTCCGGATGAAATCTCCCCCGTTTGAGAATATCGAATGACGATTCGATCGATGGGTTGACTAAATGAAATATCGATGGCAGCTTGTTCAGCAGTTCCTGCCGCGTTAGTATCACCAGGTAAAAATGGTAGATTATCTGAAGTGGTGGTCGTTATGGTTACTGAGCTATCGAGGGCTGGAGGATTGATAATCAGAAATCCTGTTTGTTGAGCCGTTACGGTTGGGCTAATTGCCGTTGCACCATTATACCCTACCACAGTTACTACTTCTCTAGTATTGACACTTCCACCCTGATCAATATCATCGATAGTAAAAAGAATTTCTTGCATGATTATTCCAGAAGGAATATTATCGATCTTAATAGTCAACTCTGCAAAATCGCCTAAACTGTCAAGTGCCGTAGCATTAATACCAAGCGCTTGGTAATTCCCAATGGAGACTTGGTTAAAATAATTATCATCAGGATTATCTACTTCAAAAGTATAATTGAAATCTCCTTCCGTATTAGTGTACGATACAGACTGGTCAGCAGAAGGAGCGCCATTTGAGACATTGTTAAAGGAAGGAGTAATCTCATTCCAAATCAAAATAGTATCCGTGACGCACCATTCATCAATATCGGGAATTCCATCATTATCATCATCCAGATCGGTGGCATCACAAATTAAATCACCGTCTGTATCTGTAAATAAAGGACAATCTGCATCAGCACAATCTATATCTCCATCTCCATCATCATCAATTCCATTATTACAAATTTCAATCAGAGGTGATACATATACCGTAAACGTAGTACTGTCAACGCAGCCAACATCATCAAAATAAACCATTTTATATTCTCCAGCTTGATTGAGTTGAATATTATTAAGTAAGATTCGATCTCTATTTGTTCCAGAATCTGTTACTTGATACAATGCATTTGGACCTGTCCAGATGAATGTCCAAGTATCGAAGCCGGTTCCTACAAATTCTAATCGAATCAAATCACCTTCGAAGGCATTGACAATGTTTCCTGGAACATGCGGATCTGAATTGATATTGTATTCTTCTGTCGTGGTAGCAGTAGGCTGACAAACACAATTTCCATAAGTTACCGCGTCTAGCGCAAAAGAAGTTCCCAGATCAGGAGTTAGCCTTAAGTATCGAGTATGCACATTTGTGGTAAAAGTAACATCAGTAAGAGTAGAATAGGTAATTGCATAAGGAGAATTAGTTGCTGCAAAAAAGTTAATCCCATCTATAGATTCCTCTATGGTCATAGTACTTGATGAGAAGAGGTATCTTAAGGTTATTACGTAATCTTCCCCTATATCTAAAGCACTACCTAGGTCCAAAATAATGTGGGTAGTTGGTCCAAGCAAAGCTTCTTGTCCATCAGGTGCTCCTAAAGCATTAGCAGGTATAGATACGGAAGAATTTGTTTGACTAGCCGCATAAAAGATCGTATTACAATCCTCATCCGCACAGTCTATATCTCCATCCCCATCATTGTCTGCTCCATCATTGCAGATTTCAGGAACTTTCCTACCTATTGAAAAATAACTATTTGCAGGATCTGCAATGGTTGTTTCCCATACTGAGCCACTTACAAAAGTCATTTTTTGAACAGTGGTACCGCCATTTGTAAAATCACCATCATCATCAATAAATAAATGATAAGCGCCATCTGCCGCAGGAAATGGAGGTAGTGCTGGTAAGTCAAACTCAGGATCATTTACATCCACTCTCAGCACTACATTTTGTACATCTTGGGTTTCAGTAAATTTCCAAACTCTATCTATTCCTAAGTATCCTCCGTTTGGAATATCGTAATTTGTTCCGTTCCAAGAAGTGTTCGCAGCCGCGCCATTATGTCCCCAAACCAAGGCAGATTTATCACTATTAAATGACCAAGGGTTAATACTGTTTGTAGCAGAAAAACTACCAAGAGCGATAGAAATAATGGATGAATCGTTAACTGATTTGGATTGTTTTTGAATTAAAGCCCCACAAGAATCAATCGCGATACCTGCTATGTTGTTGGCATATCCATCTGTCACATCTTTTATAATTGTTCCATCCGAAAACACATAATTATGTGGAACGGTCATCCCATATTTTATAGCTAAATATGAATTGACCTTTTCTTTATCAACTTGAGATAAAGTATCGTTATAGACTAGCACCTCCGATATCTCTCCAGAAAAAATTCTATCTGTATTAAGATATTGGCTAGACGATTTTCTACCAATGGATACCGGTCCAGAAATAAGATCACCATACACATTGTTCTCTGGAATTTCAGCGGCGGTAATTTGATTTAAGGTAGGAATGGCATCTTGATTTAAAACACTACCTTCTTTGTATAAAGTTTGTGTATCGTTAAATTTTATTTCAAATTCTACCAATGAAGGAACAGCACCTGAAGCATGATTATTAAAACTATCATTACCACCAAACGACTGGGGTGTCCTAGTACGGCTAGCACTTGTACTCCAAGAATATCCTAAAGCATCCACGGTGCCTCCAAAATGAAAAGGATGACGGTATTGTAAAGCAGACCCATTTGGTTTTAAAACAGAAAAAACATGCATTCCTGCATTGGTTGAATAAATATAATCGGAGCCTAGATGCAATCCATCAGAAAAGTCATCTGTGTAAGTTCCATCAAAAGTTACACCTGGATGAAAATTGATGGCATTATTTAAAAAAGTAGGATCGTCTGTTGAATTTACATCTGCGTTAGCCGAATAACCATTAGGAGACTGATCGCTCCAACTTATTACATCAAAACCTGATTGAGTCGTATTGGTTCCTTGCTCAGCATCGAGCCATAATTGTAAATTAGTTTGTACACCACCAGGATAAGCCTCATCTATTCGACCGTCTCCATTATCATCAATTCCGTTTTTACAAATTTCGGTGGCAGTGAGTGAGCAATCTGTGCAACTTGTCCAAACCACACCCGCTCCTACCGAACCACTATTGGAATCAATAAAAGGTGCACTGGCAGGTGGCGTAAGATCAATAAATGCTAGGCTACCGATCAGAGAACCAGTAGTAGTATTAGTAGAATTTCCGGCAATAGTAATATTCCCACAAATAAGTCCTTCGATGGTTCCTTCATTAAAAAATTGATCAGCAGTTATACAGCCATTTGTCAAAGTTACCGTAGTATTAGCGTCATTAGCAAAGAAAGAAGTGATGTCTATATTGCGAAAATTATTTAAAGTACCAGTCGCTTCAATCAACAGGTCACTCGCTGAGGTAGTGGTGCAGTAATTATTAAAAACAGCATCGGAACTTATCGTCATACTGTTAACGGAAAAGGTGCCATAATTATTGATGACCAGGCTATCCTGAATATCAGGAGTTCCGGAAATCTGAAAAGTACCATAATTGTTGAAAGTAGAAGAAGGCGAGGCTCCGTTAGTAAAATAGGTGAAATTCTGAGGTGCGGTGGCACAATTTTGCATTTCTCCACCGTAGAACCCCACTTGTCCCGTAAAATTAGCGCCCGGCTCTAAACATATTTTTTCTCCTGAATAAACATTATAGTTAGTGGCATCTGATCCAGAAATTATATAAGTACAGCCAGCTGTACCTGGGCAAGTATATTGCGGACAAGCAGAAGAAACTAAAGTAGCTACTTTAGTATCCTTGTTATGAATAGTTGTATTAAAATGGTTATCAGAATGATACCTCTCCGTAACATAGATAGGATCATCGTCTACCGAATAAAATTCTTTAATATTTGATAGGTTCCCAAAATTAGAAAAGAATAAAATTCCAACAAAAAGATAAATCGTAATTTTCAATATTACTAGTATTAAAATGCTAATTCGACTCGAGGAATAAATTAGGGTTTATTCTGAATGAAAAATTCCGAAATAACAAGATTTTTTATTTATGGTTTCTTGGAGTAACGACAGAAGGGCAAAGCCTTTCCGTATATATAGATAAAACGTGAAAAATGATTTATATTAAACCACAATATTGTATTCAAAAAATGTGCCATATGTTTTCGTGCAAGTATCTTCCTGACTAGTTATTCAAAAACTATAAATCATAGTAGCGTAAAATCTACCATAATAAAGCGGATACTTAAAAGACAGTGTACTTAATTTTTGGAGAGGGATGGTGCCTGGGCATTACAACAAACAATTATTGTTGGATTTTGCCAGTGGCTATTTGGCGGTATATTATTATAATTCAACCCATTGATCAAACCCGAACCATCTACGACTGGTATTCCTGTACCAGCGATTCCATCTTGTTCACTATCTGCTCGGTTGGCCTCGATCGTATCAAAACAATTATCTCCATCAGCATCTATTTCATAGGCATCATAGATTCCATCTGGGCTGGTTTCACTATCTGCAATACTGTAATCCAAGATTCCATTATCAGCTACCGTTTCTACTCCATCAAACAATCCATTGATCCCAAAAGCACTACTTGGTCCATCCACCATTCCGTCTCTGTTGGTATCTGATTGGCTATGGCCAGCCTCAATTAGATCATAAATTCCATCATTATCAGCATCAAGGTCTAAATAATCTGGAACTAAGTCGTTATCCGTATCTCTAGAAGCACAACTAAAGACAATATTTCCTAAACCGAAATATTCCCCATCCGTACAATCAGCGACTGACCAGTCTTTAGCCGTAATAGATTCAACTTCAATTTCAATGCGATCTAAATCAGCCAATACAGTATTCAAGTCAGCGGCCGTACCACTCCAAGTAGCATCATCTAAGATAAAAGAAAAATTGGTCCAGACGCCTGCATTAGAAAGGCCTGTGACATCAAAAGTAGCGTTGATGGTTACCCCTCCACCGTTTAAAAATACATCCATATTTCCAACCTGAGGAGACTGTGTCCCTGTAATTCCATCATAAGCTCCACCGATCCAATTAAAACTAAAAGTTCCGTTGAGTTTACTACTTAAATCTACGTTTAAGTTATTTGGACTTTCAAAATGCATTTGTTGACCATACGTATCATCTGCCATGATGAAGTTGCCATCAGGGTTGGCAGGAATATTAGACATCGTACACCCTTCCCAAGTTACTATTTCAGAAGAATGAACCGTTGGACCTTCTGAAAATCCATTATTCGTGTTGTCTTGCATCCAGCCTTGTGTGTCTGACTCAAAGGCAAATTGATACACTTCACAATGACCTTCTTCTACATCTGGAATTCCATCATTGTCATCATCCAAATCATAATCATTACAAATACCATCTCCATCTGAATCTATTCCTGGACAATCTCCATCCTCACAATCAATATTGCCATCACCATCGTCGTCAATTCCATTGTTGCAGATTTCTATTATCTCAACTAAAGTTTCTACATTCCCAAATTCCGAGGTGTTATTATTTCCATCAATAGCTAAAGCAGAAAACGGCATATTATCTGTTAATCCTTTCCCCGTTACATCAAACGTGAACTGGAAACGATTTTGAGTTTTTGTAATAGTTGAACCGGTACCATCATCCGTATAGTTTGCGGTGGTTAGATCGACATCATTTGGCCCTCCTTCATTCGCCACATCAATAAAAATATTGCCCTCCCCAAAACTACTTGTATATACCCCAGGTAATGGATTTGGATTGCTAACACCATCGGCAATATAAAATTCAATTTCAGATCCTGCAGGTGCAAAACCAGAAATAGTTAGATCATTATCAAGTAAATAAACAGAATCAATTACTGGAAAATTTAATAAATTATTTGTTCCAGTATCTGAATCTCCATTATCATTGGCACTTACTAAATCATAATCTAAATCAATTCCTAATCCAGCATTATTTTCTAGTTGATTACGACTTATTCGATTTTGAATTCCAGTACCTGATAAACCTATACCTGCATCATTATTATTTTCAATTCTATTCCCAACTTCTAGTTCATTTGTATTCCCCATCGCTGGATCAAAGCCAATAAAATTATTTGCTGAACTCGTAGCAATAAAAACTCCACGCTTGCCATTTCCAATTGCTGTAGTCCCATCTGCTCCCACACCGATAAAATTCCCTGCTAGAGTATTTCCATCGCTTCCATCAATCCGAATACCATCATCTATATTTCCTGAAATAATATTCCTTTCTTCCAAATCAGAATTATTATCTCCATTAGTTCCAATTATATTATTAAAAAAGGGACCATTAATATTAATGCCATTATTTAAATTTGGTAGTGGTGCATTTCCGGTATAATCTGTTCCGATAAAATTCCCTGCAATGATATTATTCGAGCCACTCCCAGCAGTAGTAAACCTAATACCACTACTATTACCAGAAATAAGATTCCCTTCGAACGCGTCATTTATACCATTTGAGTTGGTTCCAATAACGGTATTATTTGTTATTCCAACAAATTGAATTCCATAACCCAAGTTGGTAATTGCTGCCGTACCTAAAACATTGGTACCTAAATAATTTCCAGCAATTATTTGGTTATCGCCATTTGTTATTCTTATTCCATCTGTTCCGTTACCAGAAGAAATATTTATAAATTCAGTGATAGTAGGATTAATTGCTGAGTCTTTATAACCAATATGGTTTGTTCCAATAGCATCTCTGATATGGATTCCTATGAATTGATTTCCATAATCGAGCATACCCGTTTTATCTGTTCCTACATAATTGCCCGCAATTAGATTATTATTCGTTCCTCTAATTTCAATCCCAAAATAACTGTTTGAAATTAGGTTTCCTTCGTTGGCATCATTGTCATTATCTCCATTTGTACCGATAAAGGAGTCATTAATGTTATAATAATGAATGCCCGTGTTGGAATTGGTTCCAATCGTTAGTCCATCTGCTTTTGTGCCAATATAATTTCCCCAAACAAAACTATTCACCGAATTATTCAAATTACTATAGATTCCTTTTCTAAAAGAATTAATAGAAAATCCCGAAATTACGACATCACTAGCAGCAATCCTAAGACCATCGTAAGAGGTGGTATTACCATAAAGTTCTACATTAATGGTTCGTGTAGCTATTGGTCCTTGGAAAGATCCCAATTGGGTATATCCAGTTAATTCAGTTCTAGCATCTTCTATAAAAGGAAGTACCGTCAACGGCTGAATGATCTGTGGTCCAGCACCAGGAATCATAAAAATCGAAACTTCCCATTCGGATTCTTTAGGGTAAACAACTCCTCCTGGGGGATTATTTTGTTGATTTAAATTTGTGTTGTCTAATTCATTACTATTTAGAAGGAACTGACGCAAAGAACCTTGACCACTGTCATTGATATTTACGATTACATCATAGCTGAAGCCAAAGTCAACCCCAAAAGTATGATTGTCTAATATGGTAATGGGAGTCAAAGATTGTACAGTTGCTGAAACACTAGTTAAGGTAGACAAATTGGCAAAGGCTGTATTTGTGATAGTATCCACTATGGCAGGATTTGCTCCTCCAACTTCATTTATCACATTCGTTGTCCCATCAGACCGAAAAGTTTGTACAGGAATAATAGTTTCTAAGGTACCATTACTTCCTCTATTTGAATTAATCGTATTATTAACAACTCGAATAGAATAATTTCCATTTGGATAATTCAAAAATGTAAACCCTCCAGATGCATCCGTAAAAGTATCTTTTAAAAAAGTGCCGGTATTGTCATAAAGTTCTACCGTTACATTGGCAAGTCCGATACTGCTCCAACCGACAGCCCAATGTCATTAAGATTGAAAAATAAATATGTGTTCTAAATTTTTGATTAAAAAAAAGTTAAGTGATTTTTATGGTGAAATAGCAATTCACAAACCACTTAACTAAAAAATGAATAAAGCAAAATTACGCATTATAGAAGA
>CALGJS010000163.1 GCA_937927835.1 uncultured Saprospiraceae bacterium
CAAAGTTTCACAGAACCACCGTTAAGCAGTTTGTTTTTTTGATTGAAAATTTCAGTATAAAAAGTAACATGTCGACCCGGTAGACGCCTCAACGTTGTTTCCATTCTCAATAAATCATCATAGTGCGCCGGACGGACATAACGAATATTGAGCGACATTACTGGCATTAAAACCTGATGTTTTACTTCCAAATCCCGATAACTAATCCCCAACGCTCGCATCGCTTCTGCACGAGCTACTTCGTAATAGGCGGCATAATGACCATAGTACAGATATCCCATTTGATCGGTTTCAGCATAACGAACACGCGCAGAAGTTTGATGGTGGTACATGTAATGGTGTTTAAATTTTTGAAGCCGTGCCTGCCGGCGGATATTGAAAACCAATGACTTATTCGTAATCATTGTGCTTCCTTTTTTACAACTTCTTTTTAAAATTTTCGAGAGCAACTGCAATTTCAAGCGCAAAAACAAACACTTTTATCGTGTATTCCTTCATGCAAGGGTACTCTGTATCGAATCTAAGGTCTAAGAATTTAGAGTCCAGTACGTTAGCCAAAGGCAGTTAACCTTACCCTCGCTCAATCGGACAAGTCATACAATGCGACCCACCTCGACCTCGAGATAATTCAGAACTAGGTAAACTAATAATCGTATTGGTCATTTTGGCTGGATCAATTGTTTTGTCTTTTATTCCTTTTAAAAGATCGTAGGCATGAATGATTTTATAGCCAGCAGCTTTTAAAGCGATCTCGGTTTTAGGGTTCCGGTCGTAAGTAAGTGCGACGGTTGGTTTGATGGCTACCATATTACACCCATCGGTCCATTGCTCTCGGTCTTGAAATGGTGATTCACCATTTCCTACAGAAATAAATTCCATTTTTGGATTAATCTCTCCGTGGAAAAAATCCTTCACCGAAGGATAGATAGATTGTTTCCCATTATGATGATGAACAATGACATTAGAACCCAACCCATCCATGATGATCGGTTTAAAAGCGACAATATGGTTTTTACTGATTTGGGTGAAAATCGTATCAATATGCATGTATGAACGATCTGCAGGAATATTGATTTGAACCACATTTTTGATTACCTCTTTTTCAAATAATACCTTTTTGATAGATTCTATCGCATGGGCATTGGTTCGTTCACTACAACCAATCAATAGATAATCTTTATTGATTACCATTACATCACCACCTTCAATAGATACAGTTTCTCCTTTTTTAGAGGGAGGAAAGTCATCTATGGTATTAAGATTAATAACTTTTCCTTCAATTCTGATTTCACGGAACATCGGATGTGCCCAACAAACAAACCGAGTGATGAAATTTTCGCGGTGACGAGCTGCCTTCTTAGCTTTGGTGATTATGACATGATCATTAACGGTGACGGCAATATCTCTGGTGAAAATAAAATTAGGAATTGGATCGAAGATGATATGATCCTCTTTTTCATAATAACCAGTAACGAGTACCGTGGCTAAATCCTCATCCGAAAGACTATGAAATAAACTTTGAAAAGAAGCAGGCAATTCTTCATAATCTATGACCAGATCAATCATTTCTGCTTTGGCACCTTTACTTGCCTTTAAGGCTTCGACCAGTAAGTCCTGAATTTCCAAGACATTTTCTTTCCCCATAAAAGCTTGGAGAATTTCAGTGAAAATATCATGTTCTTTTTGCATGGTAGGCAAGTGAACAATGTCGTCAAAAAGCAATTCTTCAGCATCTTTTGGCGAAATTCGAGCAATCCCAGCATCAGGGCGGTGGACCATTACTCTTTTTAAAACTCCGATTTCGGAGGATACGTTTATTTTTTGGTTAGAACTCATAAGCGCAAAGAAAAGGAATTTTGTGGTTTTGAACTAATTTTTCTTATTTTGAGGACTGTTTTTGACATAAACTTTTTTGCTATTTGCCACTTGCTTCTGGCTTCTTGCTTCCATCAACCGCGATTGAAGAAGGCAAGAAGCAAGAAGCAAGCAGCCAGAAGCAAAAAAATTAAGAACCAATGATCAATTTTGATTGTTTTCTAAGAAAGAATATATACAAGAATATTTCAGTAGTTTTTAATTCTGAGAGGAGTGTATGATAAATAATGCGTTAGCCTGTTTGCTTTTAGCTTGTTGGCTTCCCTCATTAGTAAAATACGTTAGAAGGAAGCTAACTAGCCAACAGGCCAACCAGCTAACAGGCAAAAATATTATCATCACTCAAATGAGTAATTGTATCACTTATATTAAAGGACATTTTTAAGAAATTTACCGCATGTTTGACCGAATTAAAAAGTTATTTGTCGTAGAAGACAACGATCCATTGAAAAAGGCCCTAGAGCAAAAGTCACAAGAAGAAGCCGACGCGAATGCCTCCACCGAGGAAATAGTGCCAAGCCGTCCAGCTGCTAAGTCTACGACGCCTCAAAATCCAACGACTCAGGCACCTACTGCCAAACCAACAGGCGGGAAAGTGACGGATAAATTTATGAATATCCTACTCGGTGCCATGGATAAGAATAATTTAGATGGGTTTGATTATTTAGAGTACAAACAATCGCTGATGTCTCTTCAGAATATGGATATGGACGAAGCGACTCGCTATCAATCTGCTTTTGCGATGGCTAAAACGATGGGAGCTACACCTAAAAAATTATTAGAAACGGCCAATCACTATCTAAATATTTTAAAAACAGAGGAACAAAAGTTTGGACAAGCTCTTGTTAGTCAGAAGGATAAGCAAATAGGAAACCGTCAACAACGACTCGACCAATTGGCGAAAGCCGTTGAGCATAAACGAAAGCAAATTGCCCAATTAACCAAAGAAATTGAGGCGCATGAGCAAGAAACCGCTCAAATAAAAGAACAAATCACTGATTCAACCGTCAAAGTGGAGAACACTAAGAATAATTTCGTTGTTACTTATCAGTTGTTAACCAGTCAGATACAAGAGGATATTCGTAAAATGCAGTCGTATTTGAAATAGGAACTAAAGGAATCATTCTAAAATATCAATGAATTTATTGTAGAGTGCCTTAAAGCAAGAGAAACGGCTATTTTTATGTTATTTTTGCAAAAAAGAAATTACTAAGATATATGGCAGAGCCAAAACTAAAATCATTCTGGAAAAAACCTGAAGGAGTCACAGGAGCAATCTTTTTAGGAGCAGCAGTTATTGGAACTGTTGCTTTAGTAAGTGCCTTTATTGGACCTATCCTCCTCGCACTTCAAACCGTGGTAGGAGCTGTGATCGCCTTATCCGTACTAGGACTCATCATTTTTATGGCATTGGATCCTAAAACAAGAGCCGTTACAGGTTATATGTACAAGAGCGTTATGCGTTGGATTACTGGACTTTTTGTTCAGATCGATCCCATCGGTATTCTTAAATCTTATGTAGATGATCTTCAAGACAACCTTCGTAAGATGAGTCGTCAGATCAGCCAATTGCGAGGTGAGATGCACAAGATGCAGGAGATGATTCATAATAATAAAAGAATGATCGAAAGCAATCTTAATCTTGCCAGCAAAGCGAGAGATAAAGATAAGCGGAACGTAATGATCCTTAAATCTCGAAAAGCTGCTCGGGCCAAGGAGTCCAATATGCGCTTAGAGGATTTGTACAAAAAAATGGAGGTTCTTTATCGAGTGCTAAATAAAATGTACGAAAACTCAGAGATTCTGATGGAAGACATCAAGGATCAAGTGCAGATGAAAGATCAAGAACGAAAAGCAATCCATGCCAGTCACGGTGCGATGAAGTCTGCCATGAATATTATTCAAGGAGATAAGGATAAAAGATACATGTTTGATACGGCACTCGAAGCGATTGCAGATGATGTAAGTTTAAAAGTAGGAGAGATGGAACGTTTCATGGATATGTCTTCTAACTTTATGCAATCCGTAGATTTAAAAAATGGTGTCTTTGAAGAAGAAGGTCTTAAAATGCTAGAAAAGTGGGAGAAAGAAGGAACTTCTTTAATTCTCGGAGAAGAAAAAGATTCCTTGATTCTAGAATCTGAGGATGGTGAAATGCTTGACCTCAATCAACCTATCGCTCGTCCTCAAAGAGCAGAAAATGACACCAACCAATACGATAGCTTTTTTGATTAAATTTTGAATTGTAGTCTCCGTTAATTTTTCAACAAATCAACGAATCAACGATTCAACATTTATAAACATATAAATTCACTAACAAACAATAACAATGGCTCGACGATTAACGACCTTTTCAAAATTTTTAATTACCCTCCTTATTATTGGTGCCATCGCATTTATCGGACGGTATTTTCTCACACAAACGGATGTAGGTAAAGGACTGGCTGACAAAGCTGGAGTTGAACAACCTAAATCAGGTGATTCTGGTAGCTCTACTAACCCTGGAACTACTTCTAATACCAACACCAATCCTGGAAATACCAATAGCGGTAGCAGCGATGATGTGATCCGTGTAGGAGTGGTAACTTGGGGCGGATACGCTGGTGGACAATACTTCAATGAAGGTTTTGAAGCTACCAAAAATTCTCGATTTTATAAAGACTACGGTTTTCAAGTTGAGTTTAAAGTATTAGATGATTTTGAAGCTAGTAGAAATGCTTTCCGTGCTGGTGAAGTAGATTTACTTTGGGCAACCATCGATGCTTTCCCAACGGAAGTAGGTGCTTTATCTGCGGTTGATCCAGTCATCGTTTTTCAAGCGGACTGGTCGCGTGGTGGTGATGCCATCATCGCACGTCGTGGAATAACACGGGTTTCTGATCTTAAAGGAAAAAATATTGCCGTAGCAGAATTAACCCCTTCTCACTCTTTCCTAATCTGGTTATTAGAAGCAGGTGGATTGTCCATTAATGATGTAACGATCAAGCCACAGGCTTCTGCAGTAGATGCCGCCGAAGTATTCAAAAGTGGTCGAGTGGATGCTGCCGTAGTTTGGAGTCCAGATGATATTTTAGCAACCAAGGCAGTGCCGGGTTCTAGGATTTTGGAAAGTACGCGTAGTGCCGCTTATATTATTGCAGATGTCTTTATGGCGAAGCGTGGATGGGCAGATAAAAATCAAGATCGTCTACAAAAATTATACGAAGGATGGATGCGTGGAGCGGCTGAAATTAACAGCAACTCAAGCAGCCGTAAAAAAGCAGCAGAGATCTTATCTCGTGAATTTACAGAAAGAGGTACGGCCTTAAACCCTGCGGAAGCAGCAGAAATGATCGGAAATGTTCGTCTCGTAACACACGGTGACAACAAAAATTTCTTCAAACTTAACAACGATTATCAAGGGGTAAACGGAAATACACTTTACTCTAACATGGGTAATCGATATGCTGACCTTGGTTTTATCGAAGGACGTGTTCCCGCTTGGAGACAGATTGCTTACCCTAAATTAGTCATGAATACCAACTTGACCAGTCCTGCTGATTTTCCAGAGAAAACCAAGACGTATACTAAAGCCACCAAAGCCGATGAAAAGAAAGTCGCGCTGGCAACTAAGGAGCTAAGTATTAGCTTCCGAACGGCTGAATTTCAGTTAGACGAAAATGCAAAGTATATTATTGATAAAGAATTTGTAGAAATTGCAAAGGTCTTTAATTCTCGTATTCGTATCGAAGGAAATACTGATAACACTGGTAATGCAGCAAGTAACCAAAGATTGTCTGAAAAAAGAGCGCAAGCGGTGGCCAACTACCTAATCGAAACACACGGAATGGATCGCAACCGTTTTATCGTGATCGGAAATGGTGTAACGCAGCCTATCGCTGATAATAATACGGAAGCGGGTCGAGCAAAGAATCGCCGAACTGATTTTGAATTATTGACGGATTAGAAAAATGTTGAACTGTTGAATCGTTGAGGGTTGATTTGATTTCAAACACCTCAACGATTCAACAAATCAACGATTCAACGACTGCCCGTAGGCAGGTTCAACACCTCAAAGATCCTCAATGAATCTTTTTAAACTTCGTGGAAAACTAACTCGCTCTCAGGATTTACTTTTGGGTGTCCTTGGTTTTTTAATTTTTATTGCCATTTGGTGGATCGCTGCCGAATCGTTTTCAACGCAAAAACCTATCATCGAAGGATTCAACAATCGGTTGCCTTCTTCCCTCAATCTAGATCCTGATGGGCCAAGTATTAATCGTGATAGTTTGGCTCGTGCGATTGCTTTACAAGATAGTTTGGCTTTTGCCAATGCCACTGAATTTGAAAAAGTATATCCTGTACTTCCACCGCCACCTGCCGTGGTAAAATCTTATCCAGAATTATTTACTAAAGATAATTTACCAGCAGAAGCCTTGCGATCCATCTGGCTAAATATTCAAGGATATTTTTGGGCAATTTCTATTTCTCTAATATTTGGATTTATCATCGGATTATATCCACTTTTTAGAGGATTGTTTAGTAAACAAACCAACGCGCTTCGATACTTGCCTTTGACCGCACTGACCGGAGTTTTTATTTTATGGTTTGGAATTGAAGATGAAATGAAAATTGCCTTCTTGGCTTTTGGTATCATCGTTTATTTATTGCCAGTAGTCGTTCAACGAATTGATGAAGTGGAAGATGTTTATTTAAAAACAGTTTTCACCCTTGGTGCAACAGATTGGCAAACAATTCGGTCGGTTTATATTCCTGCCGTGATGTCTAAATTAATGGACGACATCCGAGTGTTAACCGCCATTTCTTGGACCTACATAATCATTGCTGAACTCTTAAATCGAGCAGGCGGAATTGGTTCCCTGATCTTTATCAAAGCCCGTCAAGGACAATTAGAAAAAGTATTCGCGATTCTCTTTATCATTATTCTAATTGGATTTTTCCAAGATAGAATCTTTATGTTTATCGACCGTCGATTATTCCCACATAAATATGTCAAGACCGCTAACGTCGGATACAAAGAAAGTCAATTTGGTATTTTCGCCGTACTTGGAGTTACCTTAATAGGTTTGATACTAAACGCCCTCTTTTCCAGTTTCGGAGCTACCTTATGGTGGGGCGTAGGACTCATCGTAATTGCAGGAATGCTCTTTATAGGCTTAGGAGAATTTAAAATATTTTCAGCCAGCAGAGCGGAAGAGTAGAGGAAGGTTGATTTGTTGAATCGTTGAAATCTCGGAAAAGTTTTGCAATAAACAAATATTAATGTTTGAAAAGTAAAACACCATAAAAGAATTACGATAAAAGAAAACACGAACTAAGTGTTTCAGCGCTTTTGCGCGATAAAACACGTTAAAGATATACACGATAGAAAACACGTTGAAGTATCTCTGCGTTTCTCTGCGTCTTTGCGCGACAAAACACGGATAAGATATACACGATAGAAGACACGATAGAAAACACGATAGAAGGTCTCTGCGTCTTTGCGCGACAAAAAACAATAAAAAACTCAGCACTCTGCGACAAAAAAAATAGTATGGTAAAATTCCCAGATACAGATTTAGAGAATATCGTAGAATTACGCGGCATCGACCAATCCTATGATGGTGGTAAAAATTACATCATCAAAGACCTAGATTTCTTAGTTGAAAACAAACCCGGAAGAGGACAATTCGTTTGTATCCTCGGAATGTCTGGTAGTGGAAAATCTACCTTACTTCGTTATATCGCAGGACTACAAGAACCAACTGCGGCTAATAAATTATTGGTCAATCAAAAGCCGATCAGCAAAGACAACCGTGTAAGTATGGTTTTCCAACAATACTCTTCGTTACCTTGGATGTCCGTACTTGACAATGTTGGCTTGGCCTTAAAATTTAAAGGCATTGATAAAAAAGAGCGAGACGAAAAAGCGATGGAGATGATTGAGATCATGGGTCTCGCTGGTCACGAACATAAGTATGCACAATATCCAACCTTATCCGGTGGACAGTTGCAACGGGTAGCCATTGGTCGTAGCCTCTTAGCCAACTCTAACATCCTTTTGATGGATGAACCGTTCGGTGCCTTAGACGTCAAGACGCGATTACAAATGCAAGATCTAGTGTTAGATATTTTTGGAAGATTACATCCAACGATTATTTTTGTCACCCACGATATTTCTGAAGCGGTTTATTTAGCCGATGATATTTATATTCTAAAATCTGCTCCTTCTCATTTTGCAGAACATATCCACATTGATTTACCCTTGCATCGAGATCGTCATACAAAGCGAGATCCAAGATTTATGGAATTGGTACATGAAGTGGAAGATCGAATGGTGGCGGTGGCGGAGTTGTAGAATTAGAATGGGAAATAAAATTAGAATATTCACATTCTAATTTTGTCAGATTGCTGAACATTACATTTTTATTATTTGATAATGTTCGCCACATCAGGTGGGTTTCTTCGAGAATGAATTACTGCTAAAATATCAACTTCCTTATTAGTAAATAATTATATGACTTTTGTATAAGCAACATCTATAGCCACCTTCTCTTAATTTTTGATTTCGGCATGGCGAACAAGACTCTGGATACTTCTCTAGTTTTAATGTAGTATTAAAGATTCCGTTAACATAATTGTCTGCTGATTGCTCACTTTTCTCATTGATATATTCATGTACCTCGGCCAACATTTCCAACGCTGAAAAAGACCAAGTCACTTTTATTTTTTCTTCCAATTCGCAATTTGGTTTTTAACTTCATCGATAGAAAACGATTTACCATCTTTTATTTCTTCTTGTGAATTGTTCAGGATGTTTAGTAACGTTTCTTCATCCAATGGCTCTCCTTCTCGAACCAAATCTTTAGTAGACTCAAACGACTCAATAACTCCCAGGCTTCTTAAAGAATTAATAATTTGTAAAAACTCTTTAAGGTTAGTTCTCCTTACATTTATATGATAAGTCATATTTTAACGATTTGATTATCAATGTTTTAAATCTATTTCTCTGCTCTTTTCTCTTATTATTATTATTAAATATCCGTTAATTTTTGAAATTAACAACTTGAAAATCGGTTATTCGGTGCCTCTAAGATGTTTTTTAAAAATTTCATCTGCTAGTATTTTTTTATAATCTAAATTCGAGTCGTCTATTTTTACAGATCCATATAAAGACTTTGTGATCGGACTTAACTGAATGTTATCTATTTCTTTGTCTTCTTTTGTTATTGATTTTAAATATTCTTCAACAAGATCGGACAAGTTATATCCCTTTGCTTTAGCATATGTATTTGCTTTTTTTATTACAGACTTATCTATAGTTAGAATTAGTTTATTAGACATTTTCGATTTCTTTTTAAATCAGATTCTCCTTTTATATTATATTCGTTAATTTTCAAAAAAATCTTTTTCCTTTATAGTCTGAGTACTCATATTTCCGTTTTCAACCGCGTAGAGGGTGATTGTACCTGTTGTATAGCTTCTACTTGTGTTTTCAATAATTATTTTATCTCCAATTCTGTCAGATTTGCTGAACGTTACGTTTTTTTCAAATGCTCCTTTAGATCCGCAAAAATTCTCTTTCTTTGGGTTCCAATCATTTCCATAATATACCTTAATATAATAAGTTCCACTTGGGATTTTACTCATTTCAAATTTTGAACCTGCTTGAATATATTCGTTACGAATTGTCCTCTTATCATAACTTCGTACTAAACATACTATAGCATCTGATGCGTTACTATTATCAAATTTTAACCAAGCATTTTTTGAGTAAATGCCTTTACCAAAACAAGTATTAAATGGTGATGCTCCATTTTTTAGTTGGTTATCCTTGTATCTATTATGATTCTTTAGTTGTTCCCGCTCACTCTCAATTCTATCAAATTCTTCTCTGAATTTTTTATATTCAGATTTAGACTTACTAGAACTTTTAGTTGGAAGTCTATCGTCTCTTAATGTACTATTTTTTCTTCTGTTTGACCTATTCTCTTCTTCTCTTTTACTCTTTTTCTTAGGCACCATTTGCAAAGCATCCTTGTTATCTATAATTTCCTGTAAGTTCGTTAATTCATTTTCTTGAGGAGATGGGCGTGGTTTGTACTTTTCTTCTATCTTCTGATTGCTTTCAAAAAAAGAAAAAAGATCGATTTCAAAGTAATCATCTAACATAAAACTAAGTACAAGTAGTGCTAAACATGGCGCAATAAATAAACCAAATAATCCAGAACCAACGCTATCAATTTCATTAGGATTTTTTATTGTATTGATAAATCCAAAAGTCATAACGTAGAATATAAGTATTTGAACAAGGCCTGGAAATCCTTTTAGGTGAAACCCAATAAAAGGGATAATTATTAAAATCAGTTTGAATAAAAAAACAAGTTTAACTTTAAAGGATAGGCTTTTAAGATTTGTTGTTGAGAATACCTCCTTGATCTTTGTTGTTTTTTCAAACAAAAATTTTTTAGGGTTTATTTGTTTTACTAATTCAAAGTAATTTCTTTTTGGCTTCGGATTTGGTGTGTATGTCTGTTGTCGATTTCTTGTTGAATTTTGTTGATATGTTGAATTTTCTTTTGAATTCGTTTTGCTAATAAAGGTATTGTATTCTAAATCATATTTTCTTTTTGTCACGGGATTTGACAAAATATCATAGGCATCTTTGATTCCTCTAAATAGCTCCTCAAAAAAACTATCTCCAATGTTTTTATCAGGATGAAATTTTAACGCAAGTTTTCGATATGCTTTCTTTATTTCATCTTGCGACGCATTATTCTCTAAACCTAAGGTTTGATAGTGATTTTTCATTATCGATATTTATTTTCTTAAATTATTACCTTTTTTGGTGAATTTTATAAAAAAAAATAAATATAAAAAAAATAATATATAATATTGCTTGTTTAGTTGAGTTATTTCTAACCGAACATTCCCATTCCCATTCATTCAACTCCCCAACACCAACAACAAAAACTCCTCTGCTGTCAATCTTGCCAGACAAGTCAATCCCGTCCGTAAATCCGTCATCGTTCGTTGAATATCAAATACCCGAAGCACGCGAACCTTTTCCTTTTTAGCAATCCGCTGACCATTTGCGTCTATTACCGTCGTTAAGATTGGAATAGGATTTTGGTGAGATTGGTAGAATAAAGTATAGCCCATCTCATTTTTTAATAACGTAGAAAGTCCATATCCAGCAACTTGAATCAATTGTTTTTTCTTATCTATCTCAGCTGTTAAGTCTAGATGATCAAAAAGAGATTTATATAATTTTAAAAGAAACTCAATTTCCGTCTCTCCCATTTGGTTGATACAAGATTTAAATTGTAAAGTCACCGTTTCTGTTGCTCCCTTTAGAAAAGGATTGATGGATTTTTTGATCCAGGAAACTTGTAACCAAGCAGATAAAAAGTCGGTCTCTGTGCTATCAAATTTAGTAGTACCATACCGATAATTTTCCGTGATCTCTGCCAAGCTTTCTTGATCGAATAATTGTTCCTCTAAGGAAACAGACTCGTCTAGTCGAGGTAGAATAGCTGACTTAAATCGGAAAGCCTGCGTTTGATTTTGAATATAATGACCACTACCATAACCGAGACTCAAACTCGCTAATTCTTCTTTGATCGCAATTAGGTTATTTTTAAAATTATAATATTGCCAGTTTAGATTTTCTTCGGTTTGTTCACCTGTAATCATGATCGGCGTATTTTTTTCTGGTGCCGATTCTTCCATTCTATAGATCTTCTTTTCTATTTTTTCAATTTGCTCTAATTGCTTACGGAAAAAACTTTTACCTCTACTTGCAGTTGGAAGTTCTGGTAAACTATCTTTAGACGACATCGATGCAAAACGAAGCTGCTCAATATTCGGAACCAATTGATTGTTGACTTCATCCACATCGATACTAAAAAGAATCGGTAGATCTTCTTGCGTCGCAATCAACTGCTCGGCAGACAACATTGTCAAATCTCTTTCGATTTGTCGCTTCAACGCTCGTCCACCCATCTTCTCATCAAACCCTCTTCGTGCCACCCAAGCCAATGCCTCTTGCGAAATATCTAGGATCGTCGTTCTACGCACAAACCCATCTCGACTCAACAACTCTTTGATTTGTAATCGAGCAATATTTAAAATATGATCAAACGTTAGCGATTTAAAAATAACCACCTGATCGATTCGATTGATAAATTCTGGTCGGAATTTTTTCCTTAACGCTGATTGATAAATGGCTTGATCGGTAGAACTTGTTTTTTCAAAACCCAATTGACTAGAAATTTCTCTAGCGCCAACATTGGAAGTCATGATCACAATCATATTGGTAAAGTCTACTGTCTTTCCCAAACTATCCGTCAATCGTCCATCATCCAAAACTTGTAATAATAAATCGTGGACACTCGGATGTGCTTTTTCAATTTCATCCAATAATAAAATTCCAAAAGGCGTATGTCGAACCTTACCCGTCAATTGTCCTTCTGGTTGATAATACGTTCCGATTAAACGATCCACCGCATCGCCTGCCACGAATTCATTCATATCAAAACGCACCAATCGTTCCTCGCTTCCCGTCAGATATTTTGCCAATACTTTTGCGGCCTGTGTTTTTCCAACCCCGGTCGGACCAATCAGCATAAAAGAACTAAGGGGTCGACGAGGATTATTCAGTCGCGCTTTGATTTGATGAATAGTATCCGATAAGGCTTTTACCGCAGCGGGTTGTCCCACTAAATCTTGACCAATAAATTTTTCTATTTCGTCTTTTTC
>CALGJS010000164.1 GCA_937927835.1 uncultured Saprospiraceae bacterium
TGTGCTGGAGTTTCAACTAGACACCAAACTAAACAGTCGTTAGGGTCAGCAGATAAACAGTTACGGTCAGCTCTTTTCTTTACCCACTTAGTAGCAGCAGGTGCAGTTTCGATTTGCTCGCTTTGAGTTTCGTAACGTGCAGGTCTTCTCTCGATACGAGTAGAAGCTTCTTTTACTAATACTTGCTCAGTCATAGACTCATATTCCGCAGGAACAGTCTGTGTACGGAAAGAAGCAGGCTTAGCTAGAATTTGCTCAGTTACGTTTTCGAAAGTTGCAGGCACAACCTCTAAACGAGTAGAAGCTTCTTTTACTAATACTTGCTCAGTTACAGTTTCGTATTCAGCAGGAAGTGCGATCATACGAACACAGTTACCACCAGCTTGTGCAGTTCCACCACCTTCAGGAGAATATCCAGATGGGCAACCTTTAACGAATGACTGTGTTTGAGTTTCGTATTCTGCAGGAACACGCTCGATACGAGAAGAAGCGTCTCTTACTAATACTTGCTCAGATACAGATTCGTAAGCAGCAGGAATAGTTTCTACTCGTGTAGAAGCAGCTTTTGTCTGAATTTGTTCAGTTTCTGTAGTGTACTCATCAGCGATAAGACATTTTGCGTAGCAAGAACCAGGCTTCTGGTTTGGAATTTCTACCTCTGGCTGTGCGAATGCTGCACAAGCAAAAAGCATAAATGCTACTGAAAGGATAACGTTCAATCTTTTCATGTGAAATTATTGGTTTTGATTAAAAAAATTATTTATGTAAAAATATGTTTATTCAAACTAGATGGGATCACACATGGAACCCTCTTAATTTTCTCTCTATAATAATGGTATCATACGTTGCCTTTGAATAATTGGACATAATTTGGTTATATATAATCCTTAATTCGAGTGCAAAGTTAAATCAAATTTTTGGGATAACACAAAAAATACTTCTTAATAATACCAGAAGATAAATTATGTTCAGAAAGGGTCGATAAAGCTTTTACGCTTCCGTCTTTAGAGAGGATTTTTATCTCGTCTTTCAGGGCATTGTATGCGTTATTTGACTCGGTTCCGTGATAAACTAAAAATTTTGTTTCGTCCGGTCGATTTTCCAAATTAAATTTGGAAACGATTATTTGACGAATATTTTTTAAATAGTCACCATCAAAAGGTTCTTTTTTCAGTTCAACACGAAATAATTTTCTATTTAGCAGACTATTCGCCAAAAATGCTAAGACCTTGTCTTTGCTCTTTGCGAACCTTTTTATAGCTGATAAAAGATCTATATCATCTAATTGAGCGAAATGTTGTCGCAAAATTGCCTTATCCATTTCTGTTTTTGTCGGTACATCTTCTGCCATAAAGTAGGCTAGATGCTCCGAAACCGCGAAGCGTTCTCCTCGGTTGTATATTTCTTTGGCGCGAAGTAAGGTATTTATTAATAATTGCTCCGTTCCAAGTGATGTTTTATGTAAGTAGACCTGCCAATACATGATTCTTCTAGCAATTAGGAATTTTTCAACAGAATAAATCCCTTTTTCCTCTACAACCAGTTCATCATTGGCCACATTTAGCATCTTAATAATCCGATCATAACCAATCACTCCTTCTGATACTCCAGTAAAAAAGCTGTCTCGGTTCAAATAGTCCATTCGATCCATATCTAGCTGACTACTCACCAATTGGTGTAAAAAATGCTTAGGATACTGATCCGTAAATATTTTTATACCAAGCTCTAAAGCACCATTGAACTCCTTATTCAGATCTTCCATAAAAAGTAAGGAAAGCGCTTCGTGGTGTAGATTTACCAAGGTATGTTCTAACGCATGAGAAAACGGACCATGTCCTATATCATGTAGTAAAATGGCAATCGCAACACCTTCTGCCTCCTCATCAGAGATCGCTACTCCCTTGTCTCTCAACACTTTAACTGCTTCTCGAGTCAAATGCAACGCGCCTAGCGCGTGGTGAAATCGAGTATGCAGCGCACCGGGATACACATAGGAGGTTAATCCTAATTGACTTATACGCCGTAACCGTTGAAAGTATGGGTGTTCTACCAGATCGAAGAGAATACCGTAAGGTATGGTAACGAATCCATAGACTGGATCATTGAATATTTTGCTTTTGGTCATATTTTACTTTGTGGTCAAAGTTGAGCATAATGAAGTTGTTTAAAACTCCAATGAAAAATTCCCCTTTTTCCAGAGGCAAAAATACAAAATCTAGTATAGATGATCCTTAAACCTAGTATAATGCTTATGTCAAATCCGATAAAACCGGAATCCAGCAAAGCTTTCTTTGCCTTTTGTTATGAGAAGACGGTAGTTTTTCACATATGGTTGCATCTCGTATTGTTTTTTTCAATGAATAAATAGCGATAATAATCAGGTATTGAGATTCGTAAATTTATTTTTAAATCCTGATTCGCATTACGAAGTAAAATAAGCTGACCTTAACACTCGTTAAATGTTTATCTTTCCAGCCAGTTTGGTATTTTTTATCATTTTCCATAAATTTTCATTTATAACTTTAGACTATTACATTTTTCAACTAACATTAGACTTTATTCTAAAATAATTTATATGCTCTCAAATGATCTTTTTGATTTCTACACAAAACATTATAGCATAAAGTCTATTCCTTCACACATTTAAAAAGAACAAATGGAAAAAATTAAAATTCTTTGGGCGGACGACGAGATTGATTTATTAAAACCCCAAATAATGTTTTTAGAAAAGCGGGGTTACGATGTACTTACGGTTAGTAATGGATATGATGCACTTGAAGAATGTGAGAATACCAATGATATTGACGTAGTTTTTTTGGATGAATCTATGCCTGGAATTACTGGATTAGAAACGCTAACAAAAATTAAAACGGCCAACCCTACGCTTCCGGTAGTGATGATTACTAAAAATGAGGCAGAAAATGTAATGGAAGAAGCGATCGGTTCTCAAATTTCCGATTATCTAATTAAACCGGTCAATCCTAATCAGATTTTATTGACACTGAAAAAAATTATTGATAACAAAAGGCTCGTTCGAGAAAAGACGGCTTCTGGTTACCAACAAGACTTCCGTCAAATCTTGATGGATATCAACAGTGGGTTGGATTATAAAGAATGGACTGAAACGTATAAAAAGATTATCAATTGGGAGCTTAAAATGGATTCTTCTCAGGCGGACGAACTAGGAGATATTCTATCTATGCAAAAAACAGAAGCCAATGCAGGCTTTAGCAAATTTGTAGCTAAAAACTATGAAGGCTGGGTCAATAATAAAGACGAAGAAAAGGGTCCAATTATGTCGCATAACTTGCTACGTAAAAAGGTTTTTCCAACTATGGAAGAAGGTATTCCTACCGTAATGCTTCTACTCGACAATTTACGTTTTGATCAATGGAAAGTTATCGAACCTATTATTTCTGAACTCTATCGGGTTGAAGAAGAAGATTTCTTCTACAGTATTCTACCTACAACTACGCAATATAGTCGTAACGCTATCTTCTCCGGCATGACTCCTGGAGATATCAGCAAACATTACCCCAACTGGTGGTTTAACGACAACGAGAAAGGTGGTAAAAATATGCATGAAAAAGATTTGCTAGGAGAACAGATCAACCGTACTTTCCGAAAGGAAATAAAATGGGATTATTTTAAGGTGACCAATGTCGCTAAGGCCAAAATCTTAAATGACAATATTCATAATTATCTGAATAATGATTTCTCAGCATTGGTCTATAATTTTATTGATATGCTCTCGCATGCTCGTACAGAGATGGAAGTACTCAAAGAATTAGCGGGTGACGAAGCAGCTTATCGTTCACTCACCAAGTCTTGGTTTATCCACTCTCCTATTTGGTCTGCCTTACAAAAAATTGCAGAGCGAGATATTCAATTAATTATCACTACCGACCACGGAACGATTCGCGTCAAGCAACCTTCTCGGGTAGTTGGAGATAAAGAGACAACGACCAACCTTCGTTATAAAGTAGGTAGAAATCTGGATTATGATCGAAAGGATGTACTTGATTTCCGCGATCCTCAGAAAGTGGGACTTCCACGACCAAATGTTAGTTCAACTTTTATTTTTGCCAAAGAAGATAAATTCTTCCTTTATCCAAATAATTATAATCACTATAATAAGTATTACAATAATACTTTCCAGCATGGTGGTATCTCACTAGAAGAGATTATTTGTCCAATTATTCGCTTGCGAAGTCGAGGATAAAAGAATAATTTCATTAGAATAATAGAACTAATGTCAAAAAACGGGAAGACCAGTAAATGATCTTCTCGTTTTTCTTATTTTTACAATTAATAAACAAACTAGCGCCAAGCTAAGATCGTTCTTAGTTTAGATAAAACAAAAAAGCATGCCTTTAGATCAGGTTGATGTAGATAAGTTGGGTCCAGATAATCTTCCCGTTCCTGCGGAGGAGAAGGAGATGTCTTTTCTAGATCATCTAGAGGAGCTACGCTGGCATATTGTTCGATCGGTAGCCAGTATTTTTATTTTTGGAATAATTACCTTTCTTGCCAAAGACTTTGTTTTTAATACACTAATCGCAGGACCAAAATCAGCATGGTTTCCTACTTATCAAATGCTTTGTGGTCTAACCGATGGACTCTGTTTTACGCCACCCAAATTTGACCTAATCACCGTTGGACTTGGTGAATCTTTTATCGTACACCTGAAGGCCTCTTTCTTTTTAGGGCTGACTATTTCCTTTCCTTATATTTTTTGGGAAATGTGGAAATTCATCAAACCGGGCCTTTACGACAAGGAAAAAAAAGCAGCTCGTGGAATGGTTTTTATTTGCTCGCTTTTATTTTTAATTGGTGTTTGCTTTGGATACTTTGTCGTTGCTCCGGTGGCCGTAAGTTTCTTAGCAGGTTATGATGTGGGGGCGATAAGTACCGTAAGTATTACCTCTTATGTAAACTATCTCACTATGTTTACCATTCCGGTAGGGATTATTTTTGAACTACCGGTACTTGTATATTTCTTAGCAAAAGTAGGATTGATCAGTGCTGCCTTTATGCGCAAATATCGCAGACACGCTATTGTGTTAATTTTGGTTTTAGCTGCCTTCATCACGCCACCCGATGTAGTGACGCAGTTTTTGATTGGAATTCCATTATTCTTCTTGTACGAAATCAGTATTATCATCGCCAAACGTATGGAAGCTAAAAGAAGTAAAGAGAATGATTAATATATCCACCAACGCTACCCTAATCTTAAAGTTTGCTATTCCCATTTTTTGGATGATCTTTTTTGGATCTTTTACCATTGCTGCTTGGGTAATTCCGGCTGTTGAGGAAGGAGCTGGTCCGGACATGTCTACTAAGATAGGAATGACGGTATTTTTTCTAGCTGGCGTCGCTTTTCTTTATTGGGGATTTTTGCGATTGAAAAGAATAGAAATGGATGGAGACTTTGTCTACGTCACCAACTACTTTAAAACCTATCGCTACCCTTGGCATAATATCGACAAAATAGAAGAAAAAGATTATGTGCTTTTTCGAACCTTACATATCTATTTGAATAATCCAGGCAAATTTGGAAAAAAGATATACTGCGTTATCAGCCAAAAAAGACTTAATGAGTTTTTAGCGGCTCATCCGGGGGTGCTTTCCCGCTTTTTGGATAAAGAAACTGCTTGAGGTATTACTAATAAATAATGGGTTAATGAAGAATTAATAATGCTCTTTTAGCGTGTATATCTTTTAGTCTAGTGAACTACCCCGACCCAAGGGTACGGGGAATTCTAAACACCGATTAAAAATTAATGACTCACCAAAAAAAGGAAAACTTCGATTGAAAGTCTTCCTTTTTTTATTTTCGATAAAATTGAGTCTACGCTAATACACTCGCATCTCTTACGATCAATTTTTTTCGTTCTGGTCCAGTAGAGACCATGGCGATTGGAGTCTCTAATTCTTTTTCTAAATAAGCCAGAAATTCACGAGCAGCTGGTGGTAATGCTTCATATTCCATGACTCCTTCCAAAGAGCTTTCCCAACCTTTAAAATGCTTTAGTTTGGGAGTGATCTCTACTTCACAAAGATCGTATGGTAGTTCCGCATGTGATCCTCCGTCATAGTTATAATGGGTAGCAGCGGCGATTTCTTTTAAGTTGTTTAATACATCAATTTTGGTAAAAACTAGCTTGGTGACCCCATTGAGCATGATGGTATATTTTAGTTGTGGAATATCAATCCATCCGCAACGTCTTGGGCGGCCAGTTGTCGCACCAAACTCTGCTCCTTCTTTCCGAAGGAATTCGCCCGTTTCATCAAATAATTCTGTTGGAAAGGGTCCACCTCCGACCCGGGTACAATATGCTTTGGTAATACCAATAACTTCCCCAATTCGAGAAGGTGCAATACCGAGTCCATTACAAACTCCAGAAGAGATGGTGTTAGAAGAAGTAACATAAGGATAGGTTCCAAAATCAATATCCAACATAGAACCCTGCGCACCTTCCGCTAATACTTTTTTACCAGCCTTGAGTGCGTTATTGATATAATATTCGCTATCGACATGCTTTAGTTCCCGTAGGATACTTAAGCATTCAAACCAACGAGCTTCTTCTCCTGCTAGATCGAAATCTACTTTAGGATCGTCTCCGATAATTCCTAAGTGTTTGGCTTTCAGTGCTTCGTATTTTTCTTTAAAATTAGGCAACAGAATATCACCGACCCGTAAACCGTTTCGTCCCGTTTTGTCCATATAGGTCGGTCCGATTCCTTTGAGTGTAGAACCAATTTTTTCTTTTCCTTTTGCGGCTTCTGATACCGCATCTAAAAATCGGTGGGTTGGTAAAATCAGGTGTGCCTTTCGAGCCACTAATAAGCGATCTTTATAAGCTACCTCTGCGGCGATGAGTTTATCAATTTCTTTGGTCAATGTGATCGGATCGATGACTACCCCATTACCGATTAGATTTATTTGGTTTTCACGAAAGATACCAGAAGGTACCGTGTGTAAAACATATTTTTTTCCGTCAAACACGAGCGTATGACCGGCGTTGGGTCCACCCTGAAATCGTGCAATGACATCGTATTTTTCCGCCAGGAAATCAACAATTTTACCTTTCCCTTCATCTCCCCACTGTAAACCCAAAATAACATCAACCTTCATAGTATTGAATTTTTTAACAAATTTTCGTTTTGATAAATTAACTAAAGGGTCTGATCGTAAACAATCGGACGGACAAAGTTACTTGAATTTATCTATTAGGGGAAAGAATTGGGAACTAAAATAGGATTTAGATGGGATATTT
>CALGJS010000165.1 GCA_937927835.1 uncultured Saprospiraceae bacterium
AATAAAAACATTGTTAACCAATATCATTTTCAGATGAATTTAAAAATTTTGCAAGCGAAAACCCCATACTAAAACAACCTTGCAATAAATATCCACCCGTGGGCGCAAACCAATCCAACATTTCTCCAATTGTAAAAGTATCAGGGATCTTATTCAATTGAAAATGATCATCTACTTCATCCAATCCGATTCCTCCTAAAGTTGAAATCGCTTTATCTAATTCGTCGGCCGATTCAATGACTATCGAAATTGACTTAATGGTTTTTACCAATAGTTCTTGATTTAGAAAAGTTTCTTTATCAGAAAAATGCTTTAATAAACCGACCGCAGTTCGATCAATATTCAAATCTGTTTTTAAAATATCGGTGACTTTAGAATGATTTGATTTTTGATATTTGGTCATTAATTGTTCAATCGTCATCGTAGGCTTTAAATCTAGATGAACTACTACCCTTTCTTCTTTCAACAAGGCATCCTGAATTTTCTGACTTAAAGCATAAATAGCATTTCCTTCTAAACCAAATTTCGTAATAACCAATTCTCCTTTTGCCCTTAAATCACCAAAACTTAAGGTAATATTTTTCAATGGTTTTCCTTGATGCGTATTAATAAAATTTTTATTCCAAATCACCTCAAAGGCAGAATTAGCGGCTCTAAAAGGTTCCACTCGGACATCACGGTCTTGAAAAGCCTTTCGCCAACTTCCATCCGATCCTGTCACTTTCCAACTGGCTCCTCCCAACGCAAAAACCACTAAGTCTGATTCGATGGTTTCTCCATTTTCAAAAATAAGATTTCCGTCCTCATTCCATCCAGTCCATTCGGTATTTAATTTAAAAATTATATTCTTCGTTTTAATAAAATCGACGATTTTGTTGAGGACCTCTATCGGCTTCCAACCTTGTTCTGGGAACACCCGATTACTCGATCCAATAAAGGTAGGAACTTCATGTTTCTTTAGCCAAGTTATCAGGTCTTGATTAGTAAACTGCTGCAAGATGGGACGCATAAATTCGCTTGGAACATATTGATTGGTAAGCGCTTCCAAATTAGCGTCATAAGTCAAATTTAATCCACCTTCTCCAGCCACTAAGAATTTTCGACCTAGAGATTTTTTCTTTTCGCAGACCGTGACTTCATACTGTTTGGTGTCAATCTCTGCTGCCAGCATCAGCGCTGCTGGTCCTCCTCCTATAATGGTTAGTTTTTTCATTAAAAGCTAAGGTCGTCAAAATTATAGGATTGACCAATTTGAAGGGCATTTTATTTAGATAAGCCACGCTTTAATGCTCCTTCTCCAAGACCAAAAATTCTACTCGTCTATTTCTACTTCTTCCTTCGATCGTTGAATTATCTGCAATCGGTTTAGCTTCACCGAATCCTGCATAATTCAATTGTGTTGGATTTATTGATTTCGATAAAAGGTAATCGTAGATTCGCTTGGCTCTTTTTTCGGACAAAAGCTGATTGGATGAATCATTCCCGATATTATCTGTGTGTCCCAGTATTTGAATTTTCATGGTCGAATTAGATTTCAACATAGATAATAATTCATCTAATTCTAAAAACGAGCTTTCCTTTAAGGTAGCACTATTGGTTTCAAATTCAATATTTTCTAATTCAATGACGGTACCGACTTCGATATTTTCAGATTTAAACTTCTTTTCCGGTAAAGCTCCTTCTTGCCAAACCCTGACATCATCAATTAGATAATAGGCAGTTGGATCGATAAAAGGTTCTCCTCGAAAAAAGGTAATCTCTTCCAGCTTTGTATCTTCATGACTATAGAAATTTCCAATGGTCAAAAAATTATAAGTGTCCTTTGGCAGAAAGGTGCCACTAATTTTTTTCCATTCAAATCGGTCTCCAAGAATGATAGAATCTGCATTTATTTGAGGTCTTAATAGAATTGGGGTTTCAGCAGGTGAGTAGATTTTCTTTTTAGAAAAATAACAACCTAGATTATTGGAAGCAAATTTGGATTGTCGATCTAGCAACACCCAAAATTCAACATAGGTTTTGACATTTTTTTTTAGGCTTTCTTTTAGTTTAATGGCAATATATTCTCGAAAATTATTCCCGTCTTTATTTTCCATATAGGTAACCAAGCCTATGACATTCGATCCGGTTCTAGCTCGATAATGTTCTCCATATTTTGATTTAGAATAGGCAAAATACTCCTCCTTTAGAATTCTTAAATCTGGGCTATTTTTATTTCCAGAAAACCAATAATTCAAATGTTCCCGAAAAGCTTTATGGCTACTCGTCGATTCAAATTCATAGTTCCAAACGTCAAGTCTTTTGATAGGAAGGTTTCTTAATTCCTCGAAGGATGGATTGTGTATTAAGTTTTGACCGGTCAAACTTTGAAGCAGGACAAAAAGTAAAAGGACGACAAGGTTAGCTTTATTCATTAATTGAGTTTCTTATCATAATGGATATTTTAAAAAAAGGAACTAAGTTTTTTAATTCTTCTATCCTGCCTACTCTCCCGTAGCATTCAAAATCACCTGCCGATAAAATCTAATTCCATTTTCAAATTCACTTTTAGGAACTCGTTCATCAATTCCGTGAAAACAGGTAAGATTATCAGAAGTAATTACGAAAGGACTAAACCGGTAAACATTGGGCGTCAAAATATTAAAATATCTAGAGTCTGTTGCGCCTAGTACTAAATAAGGAGCAGATTTTATTTCTGGTAGAATCTGTTTGATAGATCGTTCAATGGTTTCATATTGATCATTGTCTATCGGAGAAATTGGAGAAGGATCGGAACCTTTATTAAGTACTTCAATTTTTATTCGTTCGTCATTGACCACTTTCCGTACATGTTCGATTACATCCTCTTGTGTTTCGCCAGGAATGATTCTAAAATTGATAACTGCTCTTGCCATCGTAGGAATCACGTTTTCTTTGATACCAGCCTCAAAAATAGTTGGAGCTGTTGTAGTTCGAATCGTCCCGCTTCCACTTCCTGTCTTTTCATATTCATTTAATAAAACAGAATTAAAGACCGCTCGATTGGCAAAAACGAACTTGGATTTAAAGTCCATTTCTGGTCCTATTTTTCTCATAAATCCTTTGATCACCGGATTAAAAGAGCGAGGACAAGGATTTGCTTTTACTTTACTGACCGCCGTAGACAAAACATCAATGGCGGTTTCTTTGGCAGGTGTAGAAGAGTGTCCTCCAGCCATTGCAATATTTAATTCTAAAGAAATAAAACCCTTTTCTGCAATCCCAATCATAGCAACGGGTGCATCAACACCCATCACCAAACCTTTGGTAATCGCCATTCCTTCATCAAGCACAAAATGCGCTTCTACTCCTTTTTCTTTTAAGTGGTTGGCTATTTTAAAGGCTCCTTTTCTCCCTAAAACTTCTTCATCATGACCTAGAGAAATATAGATATCTCGTTTAGGATTAAAACCTTCTTTGAGCAGTTGTTCAATTGATTCCATAATAGCAACCACTCCAAATTTACAATCAATGGTCCCTCGACCATAAATAACATCGTCTACCAAACCAGCCGTAAATGGATGAACAGACCAAGCCCGCGGAGATGCGATGGGAACCACATCTAAGTGTGCCATCAAAATGATCGGCTTAAGATTGGGATCGCTTCCTTTCCAATGATAGAGATGACTAAATTCACTGAAAACGGTATGGGTTAACTGCGCATGGATTTTTGGATAACTATTTTCAAGAAATAAATTAAATTGTTTAAACTGACTTGAATCAAAATCTGCTTCATCCTCAAAAGAAATCGTTCGGAAGGAAACTGCTTCTATAAAACGATCCACGGCACCATCAGGAGTTGAGACATGAGGGACTCCTTCGACTTTTAATTGACTAGAAGTAAAATTGTAGACATTAAAAAATAGATAAGCGATAAATAAGAATAGTAAGATAAAAAGGCTGAGGAATATTTTTTTCAAGTTGCCGTATTTTTAGAATATAAATAATGTCCTAAATTTAATCAAATTTTTAGCAACTCAAGGATCTTAGAATAAGAATTAGTTTACTAACAAATTATTTTTTGAAATAAATCTATTGTTTTGCATCCCTTCCTACCAACGATGATGTACTTCTTTTCGAATCAATTCGTTGTATACTTCTTTTACTGACTGAATTTCTTCAGTAGATAGGTTTCGAATTTCTAAGGCTTTTAGATTGGAATCTAATTGATCAATTCTTGAAACACCTGGAATTGCACAACTTACTTTTTCAAACATTATTGAGAAATTGGTGGCCTCCTTAAATTTCCCTGTCAATAACCCGCTTGCCAAAGGGACTCTAGCAATGATTCCGATATTTCGTTTTTTTGCTTCTTTAAAAAATAGTTCTGCGGGGCGGTGTCGAAACATGTTGAAGATAATTTCTATAGTTTCGACATTCGAATATTCGATGGCTTTTAATCCTTCTTCTACTCGCTCAACGCTAACGCCAAGATGAGCTATCTTACCTTCTTTTTTTAGCTTTTCAAATTCTTCAAAAATCTCAGGACGATAATACACTTGCGTAGGGGGACAATGTAATTGAATCAAATCAATACGATCCAATCCAGTATTTTTTAAACTTTGTACAACAAACTCACCGAGAATTTTTGGTTGATATCCGGCGTTGATATGAGGATTGATAAACCGGCCACATTTGGTAGCGATATAAATTTTTTCTGAACGAGAACGAATTAGTTTCCCTACGGCTCTGCTTAGAGAAAAATTAAGAACCACACTTTATGTTCTATCATTCTAACTCAATTAAGTGACAATTCCCAAAAACACAGTCTTATAATTAAATAAACTTTTATAAAATTTTAAAATAAAATACAAATGGGTAAATTCTTAAGATTTGCAATGATGTTTGGACCAATGATATACAAAGGGATCAAAAAATTGATGGCAAGCCGTAATAGTCAAAATCAGGCTCCACCTGAAAATCCAGAATCGGATCATCAGGATCCACAATAAAACTATTTAAAAATAAAAAAAGGCGCACCTGATTTAGATGCGCCTTTTTTTATTTACCTTCTTGATTATTCTGGGATTAAATCAAAAACAATATCATATTCAATTCCTTTATGTACTTTTTTAAAATGGAATTCTTGTTCATCTTTTTCATTGACTACCCTGTCCCAATCCAAGGTTTCAGAATCTAGGTTAATGGTCAATAAATTTTCATTTTGTATAAACGAGAATTCTCCTTGTAGAAAAATCGTATCATTGGCAATAGAATCTTGTGTAATCTCATACCAAATATCAACGGTACACGGATTATCTTCTTCAAAAATTATTATCCCTTCAGCGTTTCCTCCTAAACCATTAATAAAATAGGAACCAAAAGTCCAACTTCCTTCTAAGTTACCTAAACTACTTTTTTTACTACATCCTATAATAAGAATGACCAAAAGAATCAGATATTGACATTTTAAATATTTCATACTTATATTTATAAGCCTTTCTTGATAACTCGTAATTAAATCACAGAAGTTACGCTCCGCAATACAATCACATCCAAAAGTATTTTTTGGGAAGAAAATGATAATAAAAATAAAAAAGAGTAGATTTCTTTTCATAGGTCTAGTTTTTAAAGCTTGTTAGATTACTTTAATAAGAAGACACTATTTTATAGAAATAGGTTGGGTCTTTAAAATAATATCATTTTATATTTCGATGTTAAATACTTATCACTTTGTAATAGGGTCTCCGTTTTCGGCTCGTAGTCTTTGGCCTTGATGGATGTACCAGTGGAGATGTTTGGTGGTTTGGTAATTTCCAACATTGGAACAGACTCGACAGCCTCCATATTTATCTTCTAGCATTTTGGTTACTATTTGAATCGCTTCAAAAAAATCTGCATTCAGAGTTGGGTTATTTTGATAACTCGACAAACCGTCGATATGTGTTTTAAGAATAATGACTATATGTCTTTCCCAGTATGGCCTGGTATGATGGAAGGCCATTACGTTTTCTGTTTCAAAAATTATTTCTACTTGAATTTTTCCGGGAATCACTTGGTCACAATAGAAGTCATTCATTATTTAGTATAAGGGTTAAGTGAATTCATAAGAAATTTCATAATGGTACTTATCAAAGAGATGCATTCCTAAAAATTTCAATTGTCCATTTTTAGACGTTTTGATGGTAGATAAAGTTTTGATCCCTAATAAATCATCTTCTCTTAATTTTTCCTTTAGCATGGCTGGTTCTACTCTTTGATTTAATAGATTTTGGGCTAGGTGACTTAATTCTGTTTTTGTTCTTTCCGTATCCATTTCTATAAGTAAGAAAAGAAATTCACTGGGATTCAACTTCCTATCAAGTGGAATAGTGATATCTAACGATTGTCCGATTGAATCTTCCTTTTCAAAAATTAGAATATCTGTGCCAGTAATTAAGAGCGCCTCCTTTTTATCATTAAGATGAAAAACCAATAATAAAATTTCGTCATTTTTAGTCCCCATTCCTACCAGCTTCTCGGCCATGTTTAGACATTTCAAGTTGGAGAGGATTAGACTTTTGGGATTTTCAATAGTAGGGCTTTCTACTTGTAATTTCGTTATCGTTTTACAACCAATAATTAAAAACATGATAGATAAGGATCCAAATATTGATTTGATTAATGCCATTTTTTTTGCTAAAATAGGAAAAAGTTATGAAGGATCAGTAGTCATTGTCATTAGCAGAAAGTGGTTGCATCTAAATTTAAGGGAACAGGTTAGATGAAAACATAAAACTTAATAATCAGGTCGTCTTGTAGAAGCTGTTTTAATTTGAATTATAAAAATAAAAAAAACCAAGACTTGCAAAAGGCAAATCTTGGAATTCTAATAATCAATTATTAAGTTTTTAGTTGAACCCATTAGAATAGAGAAAATCTAATAATAAATCCAACCAATCCCTTATTCTAACACAATCATTTTCTTAGTAATCGCTTTCTTTCCAGTTGCTTTCAATCGATAGAACCAGATTCCGTTTTCACCAAGTTCACTACTGCTAATGTTCACGGTATGATAACCCACTTCGTAATCACCCTCAATCACTTTTACTACCTGACCAGAAACATCAAAGATGGTTAAGGTAGCAGGTCCAGCTTCTGGAATATTAAATCCAATCGTTGTTTCCATTCTAAATGGATTCGGTTGATTTTGTTCTAATATCAATCTTTCAGAATTAGGCTTGGTAAAAGTTAATCCTAGATTCATAGGAGTGGTCGTTTCATCATAAGCTTCTGCTGGAGTCAGAGTTGAATTAAGCGAAAGAGATTCACTTAATTGACCATCATTTAAAGCAATAAAAGCCAAGCTAAATAACACTTCTTCATCTTCCACATTTACCGCAACACGATCATTCCAACTACAAGTCAATGCGCCTTTTTCAAGGTGGATTCCGAAATTACTCATATCTAAATTCTCTAATTTTCCTTTGTTTAAATCAAAGAAAGTCAAAACAGATTCATCATAATCTAAGGTAAATTGGTATCCCATCATCCCTTTAAAATCACTAGCTCTAAAATCAAATTTGTAGGTCTCCCCTGCTTTCAACTTTTGATCTGTCACCGCAAAATTCAAAGTCTCTTGGCTACGAATATCTCCATTAACTGCTAATTGGTTTGGCGTTGCAGATCCATTCAAGTCTCCTATTTTTACACCAATAAAATCAGTAATGGCTTCACTCGACAAGTTGTTAATGTTGTTTACTTCTGGAAAAGTAGAAGCAAAAGGATTCGTTGGATTCGGGAAAACATATTCCGCATCCACAAATCGCCAAGAAGTATTATTAGAAAACTCCGTATCAATCGCTAAGATTAATCTTCGAAGTTCGATCATGTCTAAAGAGCTGATGGTTCCTGATCGGTTAATATCAGCGGCAATCATTTTATAAGGAGAATCCAAGAGTTGGAATTCCAACAAATGTTGCCCTAATAAAATCAAATCAAGTGTCGAAATTCCATTTAGAAAATCATCATTTCTTTCTGGAGCTACTTCATAATTTTGATTCATCTCTGCCTCAAATCCATAATAACCTTCTTCATCCGTCATACTATTGGTATTCACAACCGCTCCTTCAAGACTAACCGACACCAATTCTACTGCTTCTGCTGCTTCCGTCATGATGGTTCCAGAGATGGTAGCTTGAGCCGTAGTAGGTGCCTCTTTAAGTCGATATGTCACCGTAACAGAAGTTCCGTTCCCACAATCATCCGAGGCTGTAAATGTAACATAAGTAGTCGCAAATGGTCCTAAAAAGACGGTATTGGGAACCGCAGGACTATACGACCAAGTAATATTTCCAGCACCATGATTATTACAGTCATCTGCTGCTACTACGTTATCGATTATTCCGTTTGCCCAATCTTGGTATTCCGATGTAGCATTTGGACTAATATACCGAATCGCATCTGTAGGTGCAGTGGTAATCTCGGGAGCATCAACATCCTGAATAACCACCATAGCGGTACAAGAAGTATTTCTTCCACAATCATCCGTAGCATTAAATCGTACAATTTGATAAGCTACTGCATTATCAACGGCCACAACTGGATTTAGACAATTCTGTGGAATAAAACCATTTGGATTAAAGTCATTGGTAATGCTCACCGGAGTTTCAGAACAACTAGAAATAACGGTAGCAAAATTTGCATAATTATCAAACTGCGTCTGAATCATATCCGTATCAGCAGGACAATCAATCACACAAATATCTGGAGGACAAACAAATTCTGGTCCTTCATTGGCTAAAGTATAAACTTGTGTATGGCTCACACTTCGTCCACAAAGATCAGTGGCCGTATAAGTGTATCGAATGCTTGATCCTGGACAACCAGGTGTTCCACTTCCAATCGGAGTGCTAACTGTTTCTGTTTGTGCCAAACCACAATCTGTCTCTACAATAAACAAATGTGGTTGCGGAAATGCATTGACTTCACAGTCTACTGTTTGATCAGCAGGTACAGAAATAATCACTGGATCAAGTACACTCTGATTATAAACAAAATTCTGCGTACAAGTGCTTGAGTTTCCACAAATATCTGTCACTGTATAGGTTCTAATCAATGTTCGATCTGCAGGATTAGCAGAACAGAAATTTAATAAAGATTGATTGGTTGGGTTATCTATAAAACTAACAGTTAATTCATTTGTAGCTGAGCAATTATCAGAAGCAGT
>CALGJS010000166.1 GCA_937927835.1 uncultured Saprospiraceae bacterium
GAATGGTCACCTTATTTCCTGAATTTAAAGCCATCAAAGCAGAACTCAAAAACAGAACCTAAACAAGATGAAAAAGATTATTTATATTGATATGGACGATGTGCTTTGTGATTTTACCGGCGCACGACTCAAAGCATTAGAAGCCAATCCAGCGATCCAATATCCTCAAAGTCAGTATGATTTTTTCCGAAAACTAAATCCCATTCAAGACGCCATTTCCTCCATCAACTATCTTCTCCAACAACCCGAATTCGAGGTTTATATTCTTACCGCACCTTCCGTTCACAATCCGCTATGCTATACCGAAAAACGCCTTTGGGTAGAAGATCACCTCGGCTTTGATATGATCAACCGCCTCATCATTTCCCCAAACAAAGGCCTAAATCTAGGAGATTACCTCATCGACGACCACGACACCGGAAGAGGACAAGAAAATTTCAACGGCCAACTCCTAAAATTCGGCTCACCAGAATTCCCAAATTGGATATCAATCCTTACCTTTTTTAAAAATAAATACCATCTCTAAAATCAGACACAGCTAATATTTAAATTACACGATTGAATCCCGACCATAAAAAAAATAATCGATCAAAGTGTCTTTCGTAACAAGTTCTGAACAGGTTCTGCGCGACAAAAACCCATAATAACTATTTACGATCTACACGATTGAAGTGTCTCTGCGCCTCTGCGCGACAAAAACACAATAACAATATTTAAAACTTTCAAGAGTAAGTACCACGCCCTCTCTGCAAAAAAAAATAATGAAATTCCCAAGCTCCATAATACCCCAAAATCAGTAACTTTACCCAAACTAAAACTACCACCAAAAGAAAATAAAAAATGCACAAACCAAGTTTAATAAGTAGAAAATATTTCACCCAACTGCCCCTTCCCAATATGAATGCTAAACGATTACCCAACAGTCTTATCCTCCTAATTCTTCTTTTCCTAACCTCAGGAGACCTCTCCGCCCAACTTACGGGACTCATCACCAGCAAAAACAATGAATCACTTCCCTTTGCAAGCATCTATGTTCAAGGAACCACAAAAGGAACCACTTCCAATGTTGATGGGAAGTATAGTTTTGAGTTAGAACCAGGTGATTATAAAATCGTTTGTCAATATGTAGGATATGAACAAAAGGTATTTTCCGTTAGAATGACCGATCAACCAAAAGTGCTTGATATTCAATTAGCAAAAGAATCTGTTCAATTAACAGAAGTAGTGATCGCAGCCAATGCGGAAGATCCCGCTTATCCTATTATTAGAAAAGCCATTGCAAAAAGGAAATATTATAAAAAACTGGTCCAATCTTATGAATGTGATGTCTATATCAAAGGAAACCAACGTCTCACAAAAGCTCCTGAAAAAATTCTCGGTCAAGAAATTGGAGATATGGGAGGAACCTTAGATTCCACCGGACAAGGAATCATTTACCTTTCAGAATCTCAAGCCCGACTTTCCCGCGCCCAACCGGATAAAGTGAAAGAAGAAATGTATTCTTCCAAAGTAAGTGGAAATGATAATGGATTCGGTTTTAACCGCGCCTCTTTGATGGATTTTGATTTTTATGATAACCATATAAATATCGAACGAGAACTTCTTTCTCCGATTGCCAATACGGCTATGCAATATTATCGGTATAAATTGATGGGTACTTTTTTTGATGAAAATGGATACGAGATTAATAAGATCCAAGTGATTAAAAAACGGGAGTCCGATCCAGTTGTTTCTGGTTTTATTTATATTGTAGAAGACCTTTGGAATATTCAAAGTACCGAATTGTATGTAACGGGACAAGCCATCAAACAAGCCGCTCTTGATACGCTTGTAATAACGCAAGTTCATGTTCCCGTAGAGCAACCAGATAAATGGATGCTTCTTTCTCAATCTCTAGACTTTAATTTTGGATTTCTTGGATTTGAAGCAGAAGGAAACTTCACCGGTGTATTTTCTAATTATGAATTAAATCAAACATTTCCTGACAAGTTTTTTTCTCAAGAGATATTCAAAGTAGAGAAGGGCGCTAATGAAAAACCAGAAATATATTGGGATTCTATTCGTCCGATTCCATTGACTGTGGAAGAAGGGTTAGATTACGTCAAAAAAGATAGCCTTCAAAAGATATGGGAATCGAAACCATTTTTAGATTCACTTGATCGAAAGAATAATAAATTTAAAGTTTGGGATATCCTCCTAGGATACACCTGGCGAAATAGTTTTGAAAAGAAATCTTTCAATTTTCAATCTCCATTAACTACCATTTTATTTAATCCAGTGCAAGGATATTATGCTAATCTAAACATGAGTTATAATAAGACCTTTGATAAGTATGATACACGTAGAATAAGAATTGGTGGACATTTGCAATATGGTTTTAGTGATCAAAAATTGAGAGGGGAAGGAGAAGTCACCTATAATTTTAACCGTACAAAATTTACAAGACTTCGAATTACAGGAGGAAGTAGTACGCGACAATTTAATGGAGGAAACCCCGTCAATCGAGAGTATAATTCCATTACTTCAAACTTTCAACATAGAAGTTATCTCCACCTATACCAGCGAGAGTTTGGTAAAATTAAGCTTCGGCATGAATTGATTAACGGACTGTTATTTTCAGGTGGGTTTGAATATGAAGATCGGAGTTACCTCACGAATACTTCTGAGCAAAGTTTTTTTAAAAAGAATGAACGATTTGTTCCCAATAACGAAATCCTTGCTCGTGAAGGAGTACCAACCCCATCTCGTCATCAAGCGTTGATTTTTAATGCGAGTTTTCGAATCCGAATTAATCAAAAATACCTTACTTATCCAAAACGAAAATTTATAGTTGGGTCTGACAAACCAGATGTTTGGGTACATTATCGACGAGGAATCAAAGCGCTAGGTAGCGAGGTAGATTTTGATCAAGTCTGGATTAATTACTGGGATGAAATCACTTTTGGTTTAGTAGGTCGAACCGCTTTTAATATCGAAGCAGGAACCTTTCTTCGTAAAAACAATCTTAGATTTATCGATTGGCAACATTTTATGGGTAACCAATTCTTAGTGGCAAATCCTAGTAAATATTTGCAAACCTTCTTACTACTGCCATACTATGAACGGAGTGTTGATGGAGCCTGGGCTCAAATGCATTTTCGACATAATTTTGATGGATACCTCCTTGATAAGATTCCACTTCTTAGAAAATTAGGATGGAAAACAGTCGCAGGTGCTTCCTTTCTTTATACCGGTACTCAAAAAGAATATTTCGAATTTAATGTAGGATTGGACAATATTGGATTTAAAGCCTTTAGGCTACTTCGTTTGGATCTAGTTTTCTCTTATGATCAATGGAAGCATCGTAGGACTGGAATAATCATCGGAATTGATATTTAAGATTGGAAACTTTCTCTTAAAACTTGGTTTTAAGAGAAGGTTCCTAAAAAGGATGAAAGACAAGAAATCTGGGACTGTTCTAATTTTTGTATTTTTCAACTGCAAATTCAACCTCGGGGGCGTTCAATTAACTGTGTCTAGATAATTAACTTAAACCACATAGTAAACATTGCATATATATAAGTTAATGTTAATTAGTTGATTGGTTAATCGGTTTCGTATTACGCAATGCTAATACGACAAAGATGACACACTTTACTGAACA
>CALGJS010000167.1 GCA_937927835.1 uncultured Saprospiraceae bacterium
CAGTTTCTGTTATCTCAAACGGTTTCGTTGGCTATTTATGATTTTCTAAGTACTTATATTACCAGCAATTTACGAATAAAATGGCCAAACGACCTTTATGTAGGGAATAAAAAGATCGCAGGAATCCTTATTCAAAATGTATTGTCTGGTTCTCGTTTACAATCTTCTGTGGTAGGAATTGGTATCAATATTAATCAAACGGTTTTTTTGAGTACTGCACCTAACCCAGTTTCGTTAAGTGAGCTAACAGGTGAGACTTATCATTTAGACGCATTAATGGAAGAACTTTGTCAAGCTTTCGACCTTCGATACCGCCAATTGCGGGCGGGAAAAAAGGAAGAGATTGAACGAGGTTATCTCGAACGTTTATACCGATACAAAGAGCAGGCTGTTTTTCAGCGTGAAAATTTAAGCATCTTTGTAGGACAAATCATCGGGATTGCTCCAGATGGTAAGCTCCAAATTATGACACCTAAAGGAAAAGAAGAATTTGCGCTCAAAGAAGTCAAATTTGTTCAATAAACTATTTTTACCATAAATCTTAAACGTCAATACACGATAGAAGGCATTATTAATTTTTCATTAAAAAATTATTCATTATCTAAGTCAATAATCCAATGTCTTTATTAAAAAAATTAGCGGGAGATACGGCTATTTACGGTGTGAGTAGCATCTTGAGTCGGATCCTCAATTTTTTGGTAATGACCTATTATCTCACGGGAGCTTTCCCTCCGGAGGAATATGGTGTTTACTCTGAGATGTATGCTTATGTTTCTATCCTGATTATTTTCTTTACCTATCGAATGGAAACCGCCTTTTTTCGTTTCGGTAGTCAGCATGGCAATCTAGATCGAACTTTTTCTACTGGAAGTGTGGCTCTATTAATTACGACCATTATTCTCACTATTTTATTGGTGTTGGCCGCTCCGGTGATAGGGCCTATTCTAGATAGTAGTAATTATCAGAAATACCTTATCTGGTTTGCTTTTATTGTAGCTTTTGATGCTTTAGTGGCACTTCCATTTGCTCGACTTAGGTTAACGGATCGACCGGTTAAATTTGCGATGTTAAAGACTTTGAGCATCTTAGTAAATATCATTAGCCTTTTCTTTTTTTTAGAAGGTTTACCTCGATTGATCGACGGAGGGTGGAGTAGTGGCGCAGCGATTTATGATCCTGATGACCGAATTAAGTATGTGTTTATTGCCAATTTTATCGGTAGTGCGATTACACTATTATTCTTGTTGCCTGACTATTTGAAAATTAAATTTGATTTCGATAAGGCGTTGCTTAAAAAAATGTTGATTTATGCTGGGCCTTTGATTGTGGTAAGTCTTGCTGCTGCGGTTAATCAACAACTTAATATTCCATTAGTGAAATTTTTGGCAACGGATGATGAAACACTAGCCAAAGTAATCGTCGGAGAATACAGTGCTTGTTTTAAAATTGCGATGCTAATGAGTCTTGCGATTCAGGCGTTTAATTATGCTGCGGAACCTTTCTTTTTCAATCAATCCGGGAAAAAGAATTCTAAAAAAACATATGCAGAGGTAGGACAAGCATTTGCTTTGGCGGGGAGTTTTATCTTTCTAGGAATACTTCTTTATCTAGATATTTTTAAATACTTAATTCGGGATCCAAAGTATTGGGTGGCGTTACGAGTGGTTCCTATTTTATTGTTAGCCAACTTCTTTTTAGGACTCTATTATAATTTTTCTATTTGGTATAAATTAAGAGATAGAACGATTATGGGCGCCTACATATCTGTTGCTGGTTCAATGATTACGTTGGGATTAAATTTCTTGCTGATCCCTAAAATAGGATACATGGGAGCGGCTTATACGGCGATGACTTGTTATGCGTTTATGGCTGCGGCGAGTTACTTGACAGGGCAGCGATATTACCCGATTCCTTATCCAATTCGAAAGATGTTAACCTATATTTCGTTGGCGGTATTGACCTATTTTTTAAGTGAATTTGTAAAAGACAACTTTGAAATATCTATCCCAATCTCTTTGTTAATAAATACTGGTTTGTTAATAGCGTATGCTTTGATGATTGGATTTATTGAACGTGATTTGATAAAGAATCTGCGTGCTGGAAATAGTTAAAATAAAAACGATCAACTTTCCGCAGATAGAATTTCTCCCATCAATAGTTCAGCAAATTCGTTGATGATCATAGCTGTTGCTCCCCATACCGTATGTCCTTGGACATCAAAGTAAGGAACGTTTTTTAGCATGATACCGTTTTCTAATGTTAAATCCTTTTTTCTTCGCATCGATTTTTCTAGAAAAGCTTTTATAGGGGTTTCTAAAATAGCATGTACCTCGCTAGGTTGAGGAATGAAATTGGGACGTTCATCAACTACTCCTAAAAATGGATAAACTAAAAAATTGCTAACCGAAATATGTAAGTCAGAGAGTTGCCCTAAAATCGTGACGGCACTCGTAGGGACACCAAGTTCTTCTTCTAGTTCACGCAGTGCTGCTGTTTTAGGAGAAGCGTCTGATGCTTCCAATTTACCACCTGGTAAACTGATCTGACCGGAGTGTCGGTCTTTGGGGTGAAACATCCGTTGGATTAAAACCAATTGTGTTTCTCCTGTTGTATCTGGATATAATAAAATGACTACAGCTGCTTTTCGCGCTCTGGGAAAATCTGGTGTAGGATAATCTCGACCTACATGCGCCATACGATATTGTGCCGCACGTCCAGGAAGCGGATTGGAAAATTTCTCTCGAATGATATTAATTAAATCTGATGTATATTGCATAGTATTAGTTCTAATCCTTAAACAGCTTCCTTAATAACACGAAAGTGGGGGAGGAGGTTTAGGCAGATAAGCGATTAATAAAATAGAAAAGCGAGACCATCCTTAGGACGATCTCGCTTTTGATATTTTTTAAAAAAAATATTTTATTTCTGTACGATAAATCGATCTGCATTTGGTGCTAATCCGTCAGCAGAAGTTACGATTAGGTAGCTACCTACCGTCAAATTGCTTAAATTCATATCAATCTGATTAAGGCCACGGTGCAATTCATTCTCTTGTTTAAGAATTACTCGACCAGTGATATCTGTAATCTGAATATTAAGCATTTTTGCACTTTCGTTTTCTAGTGTAATATGTAAATCTCCACCTACAGAAGTCAGGTATGGGTTTGGATAAAAACCAATAGCTGGAGAATCAATGCTTCCTATGTCACAACTTGTCTTAACGGCTCTTACGGTAGACATCGTAGGTTCAACACTCATATAATTTTCTACTATTCGGTAACGTACCTGTGCTTCAGGTTGACGTGCTGTAAAACTATAAGAGTTTGAAACTCCTCTACGAACAGTAGTTATAGTAGTAAAATTTACCCCATCTAAACTTTTTTGTACTTCGTAGATACTGATACCTTGAACACCATCGCTTACCCATGTTAAGTCTGCGTTACATTGGTTAGATTGTGCTTGGAAATCAATAATTCCTGCCTGTGCACTTCCAACAGCTAAGAACCCTAGTGCTAATGTTGCAAGTGCATTTTTAATTTTCCCTAAAGTGTTTTTTGTAGAAATGAATCTCATATAACTTGAATTTTAACTGAACTTTTGTCAGCGTTTTATTTGATAAAAAAAATATTAAAATCTTATTATTTAGGGGAATTTGTTCGAAGAGGGGAAACGATAAATTATGCGAACGATAGGTAGTTTTCAAATACTAGGCCAAACGTAAAATTCTACTCTTTTTATTTGAAGTTAGATAGCGTACTGAGTGCGTTAGAAATAAAAAAGCTGATCCTTTCTAAAGAAAGAATCAGCTTTTTTGATTAAAAATTTATAATCAAATATTATTTGTTAGAACTTTGCAAATAAGCTTCCAATGCTGCCGTCATAGACGTAATGCCAGGTGCTGGACAGACAATGTTTAAGTTGAGTCCTAACTCCTCTACTTTACTTTTAGTACTATTACCAAAAACAGCAATCCTTGTTTCGTTTTGTTTGAAGTCAGGGAAGTTTTCGTAAAGAGATTCTAAATCAAGTGGGCTAAAGAAAACAAGTACGTCGTAAAGTACATTGCTTAAGTCAGATAAATCACTGCTTACCGTTCGGTACATCATGGCATCTTGCCAATTAAATTCGTTTTCTGTTAAGAATTTAGAAACTGATTTACTTCCAAGATTAGAACAGGGTAATAGAAAATTCTCTTTCGCTTTGTGCTTCATTAAAGCAGGCTTCAAGTCCATGATACTTCGAGTACCAGCGAAGACTTTACGCTTTCGATAAACGATAAATTTCTGGAGATAGTTGGCTACTTGTTCTGTGAGACAGAAATATTTAGTATCCTGAGACATCTTGATACGAAGTTCTTCACACATCTTAAAGAAATGATCTACTGCATTTTTACTAGTCAGAATAACTGCAGAGTACTCCTCCGGTTTAATTTTAGATTTACGAAACTCCTTAACAGGCACTGGCTCAACATGGATAAATTGACGCCAGTCAATTACCAAATCGTACTTTTCTTCCAGTTTATAATATGGAGAACGTTCTGGTTTGGGTTGTGAAACCAGAATGGTTTTTACTTCTTTATAGTTTTCTTTCAAGGCTTTAGACGATGAAGTCATTTAT
>CALGJS010000168.1 GCA_937927835.1 uncultured Saprospiraceae bacterium
TTTTTTCAATTGAAAATAGAACTGAACTCAATTGAAAATAAAAAACTATCTTTGAACTAACAGTTTTTTAGAAGAAACGTCTTGCCAAAGAACTGAATAACACGAGGAAAAAGGTGCGCAGAGGTTTTTGAGTGTTGATCCGTTGGCGGAGGATTATGCAGCATGGAGTCCTTATAATTATGTGTTGGGGAACCCGATTAGTTTGATTGATCCGGATGGAAAGGCGCCACAAAATAATGGTGGTTGTCCACAATGTCGAGAAGTTCAAAAACGAGGAAAAGCGATAGCTGATAAAGTTCAAAGTAAAATTGGAGATACTTATAATGCAGTTACGAATACAGCTAAAAGTGCATTTGGGGCAGTTGCTAATGGATTTTCACGTGTCGGAAATTTCATATATAATAAAGTAGCAGGTAATGACGCCATAAGCATCACGAATAATGCAATTGAAGTTGCAACAGATAAAAAAGTTGGCCCCGTTAAAGAAACACTCTCAAAAGTAAGCAAAGTAGCTGGTCCAGTACTGGATATTGCTGAAGGAGCAAAAATATTAAATGAAGCTATAAATGCTGAAACAGATGCACAATTAGAAACAGCAACGCAAGATGCTGCCAAACTTGGGACTACGCTAGGGCTAGGTTATCTAGGTTCTCAAGCAGGGCCAATTTTAGCAGGTACTGGAACTGTTTTAATAAATAATTCAAGAGATTCTGCTTCTGTTACTCATTCTGGAAGTATCGATAGAGCAGCTGGAGCTTTTGAAACTAGTGGTAATGCAAATGCAAATATGATCCAGGAACGTATTAAAGCGAGACAAAAAGAAGAAGAGTAATTATGTTTGATTATCTGTTTTGTTTTTATTACAAATTTTTGAAAATGAATCCTGGCTATTCATTAATATCAAAATTGGAATATAGAGCCACTGGATTAGTTTCTGCTACTATCTTAGTAATTATTATTGGTGGGTTGTTTATCTTAGAATTAATTGACAAGAATAATTTTTTCTGGGTTACACTATCTATATTTTGTATTTTATATATGCTCTTTTTGAGGAGATATACGGATAAGAATTTTTTGAAGAAGATGAAAGAAGAAGGGAGATTTTGATATGAATTTATTATTAATACACAAGATGGTAAATAAAATATTATTTTGCATTTTTATTCTGCTTTTTTTTAGCTGTACTGACGAGCATCATGCCCCAATTGATTGTAAGGAAAAGAGCAGCTGTGAAAATTATGTATTTGATCGAGTTGCTGATATCAAAATAAAACTTTGTGATAATTCTTGGGAATTTGAATCGGTAAAAAATGAAGACAATTCGATAAGTAGCATTTATTTAGATACAGTATCACTTTATGAATTAGAAAAGGTTAGGATTATTAATATAACAACTTATGAATTTATTGAGAAGAATTCCAAATTAGTTATAGAAAAGGCCATAGATGAAATAAAATCAGATGACAAACTAGAGTTAGTTGATTTTGGAATGCAAGATTGGAAAGGAAGATATATTGATTGGATACTTTTAAAAGGAGATAATCAGTATCAATTATACTATTATGATTTTAATAATAGATTCAAAACTATAGGATTATCTGTGACAGCAGATGATTCTTGGAGGGAAAAGATTTGTGAATTAATTGAATGTATTGATTTTTGATTCCTACTGTGCCTGATGGGAGATCACCTGAAGGAGGATGTCCAGGTTGTGGATTTGTGACTAGCTGGCTGGCTGATAAAGCTGCTGCTGCTGGATATAATAAAGTAGCTGGGGCATTAGATGCTTTAGCAAGCACTGACCCTATTTATGCTAATTTTCAATCCACGAAAGCTTTAGCTAATGCAGATAGCGGTGGTGATGTTGTTAAAGCACTTGATCCAACTGGTTTAACAAGCTTACCTGAAACAGTAAGCGCTGCAATAAATGGAGATGAGAGAGCTCAAGGGCAATTAGCTGGAGGGGGTGCGTTATTGTTGATTGGCGGAAAGGCTGCTAAATTAAGTAGAAAAAATACGACAAAGAATACTTCTGCAAGAGCAAGGCATCATACAGATGCACAAGGAGCTCAAGGAATTATGGATGATCAAGCAATTAACCCTTCGCGACCTGTTGTGACACCACGAGCTAAAACGCAAAATAAAAGATTATAAAAAATAAAAGAGTTTGTTTACACGTCACGTGTAGAAACAGCTATCAAGCAAGAAAAAGATAAAAGAGCTTCTGAGCAATCAGGGGCTTTTTTTATTTAGCAAAAGCCTGTTTAGCTTTTACATTTTGTAAAATATTATCAACCAGATAAAAGAGATGAAATTTATCTTCTTTAGGAAGTTGTTGAATCTCTTGAATTTTATTGAGCACATCCGTATCCAATCTAAGGTCCGTATTACCGACCAAAAAGTCCAAAGACACATTTAAGGTATTAGCAATTTTACGAGCTACCTCAACCGATGGCGTTCGTTCGCTACGTTCGTACATCCCGATGATGGCGCCGGAGGTGCCGATGTCTTTACCTAGTTTTTCTCTGGTAAACTTCTTTTCTGTTCTAATATCATATAAACGCTTAGCAAAATCCATAACGATAGTTTGATTGAAGTGTGAAAGTTTGGTGTAAATCAAAAATATTCAAACTAAAGTATAAAAACAACTATTAAAGTTTGGTTCTTTATTTAACTATTCATTATATTTGTCATCAATAGTTTGAAAAAAGAAATTTTAAAAAACTTCTATTATATGGAAATCACCGAAATCAAGTCTAAACTCCTCCTCTCCCAAGTCCTCCACCACTACCACCTCAAGCCAGATAAAAATATGCGGCTCTGCTGCCCCTTCCATCCCGACAAAACGCCGTCGATGCAAGTCTATTATAAAACTCAAACCGCTTATTGCTTCTCGACCAACTGCCCGACGCATGGAAAAAGTATCGATGTAATCGACTTTTTGATGTACAAAGAAAAATGTACGAAACACGAAGCGATCCTAAAAGCAAAAACCTTGATCGAAGGTAACCATCCCGAAGCTCCCGGTGGTCGTTCGGGACTACCTCCTAAATCAGTCCCGACAAGTCGGACTGATTTACTCGGCAGGATGTTTACCTATTTTAAAAATGGTGTCTATAACTCACAGCCGGCAAAAGATTATCTGAAAAAACGAGGATTAGATTTTAGTAAAACGGAGGTTGGATATAATAGTGGCCAGTTCCATCACGGGAAGCGCAAGGATGAAAACTTGATAAATAGTTGTGTGGAATATGGGTTGTTGCTAGATCTGGGAAATAAAGGAAGAACAGGAAATCCAGCGTACAGGTCTTTTGGAAAATGGTGTATTGTTTTTGGGTTGCGAGATCGAGAACATAAGATTGTAGGATTGTATTTTAGAAGTACTCTGGAGAAAAAAGATCAGCGACATTTTTATTTACGAGATCGGCAAGGCTTGTATCCGGGTTATCCATCAGGAGAAACGAAGCGGTTGATTTTAACGGAAAGTATTATTGATGCGGCTAGTTTATTGGAGGAAGAGGAGATCAATAAAAAATATAAAGTGCTGGCTTTGTATGGAACGAATGGATTAACGGAAGAGCATCAACTGGCGATCAAAGAGCTGAAAGAATTAAAGGAAGTGATTTTGTTTTTAAATGGAGATGAAGCTGGAAAGAAGGCGGTGGAAAAATATGGGGCGATGTTGAAAACTGAGTATCCAGATTTAAAAATTAGCAATGTAGAAGTTCCGGAGAATGAGGATGTAAATAGTTTATTGCAGGGTCATAGTTCAGAAATTTTAACGCATTTATTAGACAGTAGAAAAGTGTGTGATCATTTTTTTTCAAATGAGAATCAATTGAAAGAAAAAGAGCAAAATTATCCTAGTCCTAAATTATTTACACCTAGTAAAGAAGAGATAAAACAAGCAGCAAAAAGACTGGTAAAAGAAAGTCAAAAAGGGCTGGACACGGAGAATCCATATAATTTAAAATACAGTGGTAAGGAAGCCAAATACCAAATCAAAGGTTTTAAAATTAATCAAATGGATAGCTTAAAAATCACTTTACAAATCGAAGAATTATGAGCAAAATAATAACGGTCAAAGTAGATTTATACGATTATGGGCAGTTAGAAAAAGTCTGTAAGTTGGTGTCTGAAAAGTTGGGATTAAATAAAGAAGGTATAGAAAAAGACCTGGATAAGTTGATGCAATTATTAGAATTTTATAGAGATAAAGAACTACATCAGGGCGGGAAAAAGGAGGAACGAAAAATAGAAGTGGGAGCAGCGACGGCCAATAAATGTATCAAATTTTTAAAGACCAAAAATCTGATCAAAAACTTAAATGATCAGATTGGGAAAGTGGGTATTGTTGGCGAAGAAGTAAATCGGATTTTGTTGTTTGTGATTGCGAGTAGTTATAAGATGCCAGATACTTTACATGCGCTGATCCAAGGGAGTTCGGGAAGTGGAAAGACCAGGCTTTTAAAAATCATTAGTCAGCTGATGCCGGAAGAAGACGTGAAGAAATACACGCGAGTAACGGACAATAGTTTTTATAATCAGGATGAATATTTTTTTGTCAATAAGTTGGTTTGCTTCGAGGATCTGGACGGACTAAAAGAGGAGGCACAACTAGCAGTTAGAGAATTACAAAGCAATGAAATTTTGATTAGTAGCACGAGTTTAAAAGATAGTAACGGCAAGATTGGTGGCGGTGAAAAAATAGTGCGTGGGCCGATTGCTTCACTCGCTTGCACGACGAAAGGCGAGATATACGAGGATAATATTAGTCGTAGTTTTTTGATTGCAGTAGATGAAGGAAAGGAACAAACGATGCGAGTAATCGAGTACCAAAATAATGAGGCGGCAGGACTGGTTGATAAGGAAGAGCAAAAGCGAATTAAGTTGTTTATCCAAAACTGTATTAGGTTGCTAAAACCGTATCCGGTGGTCAATCCTTTTGCCAATAAAATCAAGCTACCACCGAGCGCCCATAAGATCAGAAGATTGAATGAATTGTACCAAAGTTTTGTTCGACAGATTACGCTTTTAAATCAGTATCAGAGAAAGAAAGATGGACAGGGAAGATTGATAAGTGAAAAGGAAGATTTACAAGTGGCTTGTGATATTTTGTTTGAAAGTATTGTGTTGAAAGTGGATGAGTTGGATGGAAGTTTACGACAGTTTTTTGAGCGGTTGAAAATGTTTATTGAAAAGAAAGGAAGAGACTATGAGTTTAATCGTTTTGAGTTGCGAGAAGCGATAGGATTAAGCAAAAGTCAACAACATTATTATATCAGTCGATTGGTGGAATTAGAATATCTGCAGCAGAAAGGACACGCAAATCGAGGCTTCCGATATAAGATTGCACACTGGGATAATATGGCTGCTTTACGAGCTAGATTAAAAGACGATTTACAAAACCAATTAAACCAGCTATGATGATGAATGGGTAAATACCCGAACGCCACAGAACACCAGACCGAACACTAGGAGTGTTGATAATCAGTGATTTAGGTTAAAAATAGGCTTGGCGTTCGGCGTTCCAAAAAGTAGGTGTGTGGTCAAAAAATAAAAAACAATCATAGACTTAAAAATCATCATAATGGCCAGACCAAAAACGATCGAACTCCTAACAAAAGATTATCAGGAATTATCTCAATATTACTATCAGTATCTTTTAAAGTTGGGTTATCATGCACATACGAGCCGAAGCCGGTATAATTATATCAAGGAGTT
>CALGJS010000169.1 GCA_937927835.1 uncultured Saprospiraceae bacterium
CCAGTGACTCCTTCTGGACGAGAGAAAAATCCTTTCTTTTTATAGTTTTCAGGATCAATTGAATTAAATTCTGCCATTCTATTTTAAATTAATTCACCAGTCACAAAGATCTGGTGTGTTAGTGATTCAATGAGGTGGCCATGGTTGACCTATTTTTTAGGCTGTTCTAAGTGTGTCTGCGCGGGCTTTCCTTTAGGAATACAAGGTGCGGGCTGCAATAAGACACACTGAGCGGTACAGTCCCTATTTTTAACAAGTTCTATAAAAACAAGTTGATATTTTCAATATCCTTATCAATTTCGTTCATGATACTTTGATAAGTTAAGAGGAAATTCTCTTTAGTTCCTTCGATTCTAGCTTTGGCTTCTTGGACATCATTGTCTGCATTATCGATGGTTGCTTGGAATTTTCTGATTTGGTCTTGCAGTTGTGCAATCTTCTCTTGATGTTTTACGATTTGTTCTTTTAAATGTTCAACTTCTTGCAATTTTCCGTTGACACGAGTCTTTGTCTGATTTTGAAGGGCAACGCTAAATTGTTGATTTTCTTTATTAAGGACCACTTTATAGTGGTTGGCGGTTTTGATCAGCTTCTCCTTCGTAAGGCCCATGGTTGAGGCCGCAGCAAAAGCGGACTTAAAAGCCGTTGGTTCATCCATATCCATTTTACCGAGTGCAGCAAGGGCTTGTTTGAATTCAAGGTAATCGAATCCGGGAAGATTACTTTTTTCGAGCGCGTTTGTAAGAAATTTAACGGTTTTATCATCCAAACCGTGTTGTGTGCCGAAAATGGTCTTTAAGTCTTTGTTCATCTTTTAAGTAATTGAATAAAATGTGTTGAGCGTTAATTTTAAACTCGATCGGCAAAATAAGAAATTTGCGCGTTATTAAGGGCAGTATTTAGGTTTAATTTGCCCTATAAGCTAGCATTCTTTTACCGCTCTGTTTAATTGGTTAAACATACTAGTGGGTATTTGAGGGTTTGCAGCTACTTCCCGATGGTACTATCGAGACTGAAGGAGGCAGAAACTGGTAAAAATGCCCAGTAGTAGGTTAGTTACACAAAGAATACAATTTACGTCCTTAGAAGGTTGTATGAAGCAGTTTTTAGAAGTCAAAACCAACGACTCCACAGTCCTCATTGGTACCTACAGGAGCCAAACGCATCTCCCGAACAGCGGCAATTGCCAATTTTTTTAGTTGAGCATTTAAGGTCGTAGAGCCTCGTTGCGTAAATTTGGCGTAGGTAACGACTCCTTCTGCATTTGTGCAAAACTTGATCATCACCCGACCCTTGGCTTTGGTAGTATTTTGAACGTCCGGTTGGACAAGGATGGTTCTGGCATTTAGCTCCGTATTGAGTTGGCCAGTTATGGTTGTACCTCCTTCATTGGGTTGGCTAGTAGTGATTGGACTATTAATTGGAGTAGGTTCAGGTCGTTTTTCTGGTTGAATAATCGGTGCGCCACCTTTTGGAGTCAATCGATCATTTTGTGTTTCGTAGGCAATGGGTTGCTCCCGGTTTGTATTTCTAGGAGCATTAACTTTTGCAGAAACTGGAGGCGTATTAACCTGTGCTAGATCTCTGACTTGACTTTGACCAGGAATAGAAAATAGATAATGATCTTTGGCTTCGGCCATTTTATCACGAACTGCTAAAGGTAAATGTTGGATTTTATCTTGGCGGTAAAGCGCAAGTACATTATCCGCTGATTCTGGATTGGGAAGTGCTCTGTAATAGGATTTTCCGTTGGCATCTGTGGTTACGAGCAAAAGTCCTTTTGGTGTATTTCTGTTGGTTTGGTATAAACCAATGATGCTGGTCCCGTTTTTAGCCGTATAATTTTTACGAATCTCATAGCCGTTTTTGGTTGGATCGAGTCCCATCTCTAACTGATAAGCGTATCCTTTGGATAGATAACGATACTCATCTAGGGTTGTCCCATTTTGAGCAGTTAGATAGAAAACACTAAAAATAATAGTTAGGGTTAAAAAATATTTCATGTAAATCGGTTTTGATTGAAAATTGAAATATGATCCGTCGGAGGAGAAAACGATATCAGTTTGGGCTAATATTGTACAGAATGCTAACTTATTGGGTTAACAACTTGTTACTAATAGTAGATGTATGGGTTATAAATTTACAATAATTATTGGAAATTTGCTGGTAATTTGGAAATCGTTTGTATTCATTTAGATATTTACAAAATGAGCAAAAAAGAGCAGAATTCAGAAAAAGAAGTGAAGTGGAACTCTTGTTGGGGTGGATTAATTCTGATCTATGGAATGCCAATAATATTTTTTTTGATGGTAATGTGGGGAATTCCTACTTTGATAGATTCATTAAATAGGGTGAGGATTGACAGTCAGTATACCATTGAATATATGGAATCTAGAAATACCAAATGTCTTTATAATGGTGCCCAAATATTGGTTTGCGATCCCAAAGTAGCTTATTGGAATAAGGATAGTTTATTGGTTTCAGATGGTTATAATTGTTATTTATTTGAA
>CALGJS010000170.1 GCA_937927835.1 uncultured Saprospiraceae bacterium
TCTATGGTGGTCCCAGCCTGACCAAATATAACTGTAGTAGAAAGCAGAAATAGTAAAAAAAATAAGGTAAATATTCTTTTCATTATAATTTTTTTTAAGGTTTAAGGTTTTTAATTATCCTTTATGACAGATAATGCCATAAGTGTTTTGAAATTTAATAATTTCTTTATCTCGTAAATCTTCATTGGGAATCACATGAAACTTTCTAATCGTATCCGCATGTTCCTCTGTAAAGCCATTGAGGGTTTTTAGTTTATTTCCGGTAGCGTAAACTGTTTTTAATTGAGTTAGTTTTTTAATAGGTGACAAATCTTCTATCTCATTATTCTGAAAATATAAATCTTTCAAATTAACCAACTCTTGAATACCATCTAAAGAAGTTAATTGGTTATCATTAACAAAAAGATTTTGAAGATTAGTATGCCTTGCTAATTCCTTTAAACTAGTTAGCTTCATATTCGTGATCGACAAAAATTTTAATCGAAGCAAGCCTGTCAAGCCAGATAGGTTCGTTAATTGGAAAGACATATTTGGACTGTGTGCTCCAGGCCCTGCAAATCTTAAGGTATCTACCATAATCAGGAAGACCATTAATTCATCATCTGTGGGTGGTTCCAAGGTTGGTCCTTTTTTAAAGACGGCTTCGTTTAAGGCCATCTTCCATTGGACTTCCAATTTCCCCCACCATTGCTTAGCTCGTAAAAGCTCTTGAGGATCTTTTTTTACATGGATATGCATAAGTTGAAGTTCTTATGTTATAAAATATTTAAAGAGGACAAGTATTTATACTTGTTCTCTGTGGACATCATTAAATACACGGTGTTTTAAGTAAAAAAAGATTAAATATCACACCGTGTACTCGATTTAGGAGTTAAGTCAACCTATTAATTTCTGGAAGGGAAAATCCCTGTTAAAGCAATACAGAAATTCACGACCTGAACAGGGTGAAAATTGTTAAAAGATTGATTTGATCCAGTTAGCCCTACTTGAACTGCATCAGAAGCCATTGTACCAGACCCAGCAGGATTTGCATAGATATTAGGAACAACGGCTCCACCTCTGACTGTTTCTGCCAAATAATTTCCGGTCGCTGTTCCAGACATAGTACCGTTACTTGGAGCTGCTTTTATTACTGCTTGATGGTTATGGGAAGGCAAATTTTGAGTGACGAGGGTAGTAGTCCCAGTACCGAATTTCTGACCTTGGCGAACCGTCTGTAATCCAGGTCCAGTGCCAAAATGCATGGGAGATCGTCCACGTAAATCAGGTAAGCCCATAGTTGTTCTACCATCACCACCATAGATTGTTCCGACTAAAGAAAACAAGGCAGTATTTTGAGCGATCGCTAATAATTGGCCATCGCATTGCGCAAAACCTCGCGGAGCGAAGTTACAAGCCATAATAAAAATTTGAGAAATAAAGGGTTCCATTTTAAAGGTTTTAAGAGTTAATAATTAGATATAAATTTCTATGTCTACGTCTAACAGAAGACGATAGGCATAGGAATTTTGTCAACGTGAAAACGTTGCTCTCTTTTTGTCAATAAAATTAGAAAAAGTAATCAGGCTCGCTGAAAAAGAGGTGAGTTACTGTTTTCAATATTGGTTTATTAGAAAATAACTAGCTATTTTAAATTAGCCAGAGTAAATTTTGTATCTAAGTTTAGGAATGTTTGGGCTGGAATTATTAGACTAATATAATCCAGCACCTAAAACATTCTGACAATTATACATGTTTTTTTTTTATAAAAAGAAAATTTTACTACTATTTTTTAACAATACTAATTTTTTAGTTATTTTTTCCATAAAAATTATAATACTTTCTTAGCATCTCCCCTATTCGGGTGATTAAAATAAGATTTTCTCCAAATATATTATTGAGGTCTGATTCCTGGACTAAAAATAGTAATTATATATATTTTCCATATCAAAAGTATTTTCCGCTAATAATTTAATAAGGCATCCATCTTTGCCGTAGCGTTTTTAAAATGTCTATCGGATTATTGTAACATCTCCACCCATTACTTTTTCGGTATCACCAATATTCTTTCTATACCTCGCAACCCAAATATAAACATCACTATTCAATAGCTCACCGTTCATGCGTCCATCCCAACCATTGTTACCCATCGGTAGTGTATTCGTGCGATAAACTACCGCTCCCCAGCGATTAAATATAGAAAGTTGAAAACTGGCAAAAATACAATCATCCTCTGTTATAGGAAAAAAATAATCATTGAGTCCATCACTATCTGGTGAAAAAGCATTCGGAAAGAACATCTCACAACTACAGTTTTCCTCAAAAAGAAGAATCTCATCCATAGAGGTACAATTTCCATCGGTTACCGTCAGACTATATGTTCCGGGCACTAAAGTGGTAAGCGTGCTTTCGGTTGATCCGTCACTCCACAGGTATGACGGATTCCCTGATTCAGATGCATTCGTAATCGTCACCAGGTTTGGAGGACAAAATGCGATATCATTTCCCAGGTTGGCTCTCGCAGCCAAATCAACATTTATAGTATCTGAAATAGTACAGCCAGCATTCGTTGCTGTTATTGCATAAGTACCGCTCTCTGTCACAGAAATAGAAGGGGTATTCTCGCCACTACTCCACTCCAGGGTAAACCCCTCTACCGCCGATAGATCATTAACACTCAAAGTAATCGCAGAATCATCGCCACAGGCACTGATGATCTCTTCATCAAATAAAGTTACAGGCAGCACAGTGATTCCAGTCGGATCATCTAATTGCAAGGTAAGTGGATTATCAGAAACAATAGATTCACCAAAAAATACTGGAACATTGTTCAGCACCGCAGCACTTGCAAAAAATCCGCTGATTCCAGCTGATGCACTTACATTGATAATAATAGAATCAATCCCAGCCGGTAAAGTCAAATCTGAAATCATCAGTTGATTGGTACCCACACCACTGATCATTCCTCCAAAAGGATTCTCAATAATTTCCTGAATAATAAACCCATCAGGAAGAACATCTTCCAACGTAATATCGGTAAGCATCGTAGCAGATAGATTAGATATCGGATAGACGATCTCAAATTCCTGACATTGAGTGACCGTATTGGTTCGAATAATCTTATTTAAGCCTATCGTAAAAGGACAAGAGCAACCGTCTATTCCATTAGAGGCTGGGCCGGTGAGTGCAAAAGTCGTGGAGCCAGATTCGAGATCAAACTTGATTAAATCTTCTAAATCTGAGTCAGGCAAAAATCGACCATATCCCCATAAGGTTCCAAAGCTGTCAAAAAAGAGAGCACCAATACCTGCTGCTGTAGTGGAAGGATAACGAGTCGAATTGATTGCACCACTAACCAAGTCAATAGTGACCAGCCTTTTATCAACAGAATTATACCCATAGCAAATTCCAGAGACTGGATCAAAAGCAATATCTGCCACGTTCACCGTCGAGTTTGGTAAACCCGTCGTAAAATCTATTAAGGGAACTTTAGTCGTAGAGTAGCCGGGATCGGTCAAATCGATGAGTACCAATTCGTTACTTGGGTTATTCATGCTCTTGCCGACGACGACCAGAAAGTTTCCGTCCGGTGTTACATCTCCAGCAACATAATTATTACCATTGGTAAGATTAATATTATCCTCCAAGACAACTACGGAACCTGTGGCATCTACTCGATAGAGATCCCGGTTGGATGGATGAAGGCCATATATAAAATTATCTGTAATCCGATAGCCAACTGAATTAACCCGGAAAGGTAATTCGGAACCAACAGGATTAAAAGTAGCATTAGAAGGACTAAGAATGTCTACTTCATTCAATATCGTCGTCGCACCAACATTATAAAAAGTTAGATATAATTCTCCGTCACAATTAAAAGGAGTCTGAGCAATTGAAGCAGATAGGTAAAAAAAAGTAAGTATTGCCAGTAGTATTTTCATTCTAAGTAAAGTGTAAGTTTGTTTTTTATGAAATTTCAACTTTCAAATTTACAAAATAAATTGAATTTTAAAGCACTTATTTCTTCACCAGTTTTTTAGCAAGTTCTAACAAAAAAAGTTGATTGATATACCTTTCCCTTTCCACCATCATTTCTAATAAAAATTCCCTACTTTTATCATCTACATTTCAATACTAAATAAAATAAATCATATCCAATGCCCACCACCAAATATCGAACTTGCTCTCTCTGTGAAGCCATGTGTGGACTCGCCATCGAAGTCAACGAAAAAGAAGTTTTATCTATCAAAGGAGACCAATCTGATCCTTTTTCAAAAGGATATATCTGTCCGAAAGCGGTTGGAATGAAAGACATTTATGATGATCCTGATCGACTAAAACGTCCCGTAAAAAAGATCGATGGAGCATGGGTAGAAATCTCGTGGGAGGAAGCTTTTGATGAGGTGGCGGAAAAATTGCTGAGCATGCAGGTAAAGTATGGACCGCAATCTATCGGTATTTATTCAGGTAATCCATCTGCTCATAATCTTGGCACCTTACTTACCATTCCAGATTTCATCCGAGCACTAAAAACCAAAAATAGATTTTCTGCTACTTCCATTGACCAACTGCCACATCACTTGGCTGCACAATATATGTATGGTCATCCATTCATGATTCCAATTCCAGATATCGATAGAACAGATTTTTGGTTAATCATCGGAGGTAATCCATTGGTCTCTAATGGTAGCCTGATGACGGCGCCAAATTGTCGAGGGAAGATCAGAGATATCCAAGAAAGAGGAGGACAAGTCGTGGTGATTGATCCAAGATTTACGGAAACGGCTCGTAAAGCAGACCAACATCATTTTGTCAAACCTCAATCCGACATCTGGCTTTTACTAGCAATGGTTAATTATATTTTTAATCAGAAAAAAATCAACCTTCGTCATCTTACTAATCTGGTCTTAGCAGAAGAATTACAATCATTAGCAACAGCTATGCAACCCTACTCGATTGAAATCGCAGCCCGCAAAACAGGAATGACGGTTGATAAAATCACGTCCTTATTTGATGCGTTTTTGGCAGCGGATAAAGCGATTTGTTATGGACGCATGGGTGTTTCTGTGGTAGAGTTTGGGAGCCTTTGTCAGTGGGCGATTAACTTAATTAATTTACTATCAGGGAATGTCGATCGAGCAGGTGGACAGATGTTTACTTCTCCTGCTTTTGAAATAATACAAAGACCATCCAAAGGTAAAACCAAATTCAATAGATGGCAATCTCGGGTTCGGAAGCTACCAGAATTTGGCGGAGAATTACCCTGCTCTACCATCGCTGAAGAAATCATGACACCCGGAGAAGGTCAAATAAAATGCATGATTACCAACGCCGGAAATCCGGTACTGTCGACCTCCAATGGAAAGCAAGTCGGTACCGCTTTTGAACAATTAGAATACATGGTTTCGATTGATATCTATATTAATGAAACTACCCAATATGCAGATATCATTCTTCCTCCGGCAACTGGATTGGAAGTGCCACACTATGATACCGTCTTCAATCTTTTTGCAACTCGTAATACAGCAAAATATTCTGACCCTATAATTCCGAAAGAAGATGGCGCTAGATATGATTACGAAATATTTCAAGAATTGACAAAAAGAATGATCGCTAATGAATTACCAACTGATGAAAAAATCAAAGCCAAAGTTCTTTATAAGTTAGGAATGAAACCAAAAGATATGGTGGCATTCGGAGTAAAAATGGGCGGACAGATTACAATGGAAGATCTTGAAAA
>CALGJS010000171.1 GCA_937927835.1 uncultured Saprospiraceae bacterium
CAATCCCCAAACATCCGTCGCATCTTCATCATATATTCGAGGCTCAACAATCACCGAAATATCATCTGGTAAAACAACTTTTTCCTCTGGCACAACACCATCATACAAAGTCGCCTTTTTTAACTCGATACAACCAGTCATCAAAATAGCAACTAGCAAAACACAAATCCAGTTCTTATTAATATTCATCTTTGTTTTTTTATCGATTAATAAACTATGTGAATCAGGAGCTAAATTTATAATTATTAATTATGCGAATAAGTAGTTAAAATTAAAAGTAGCGTATAAATATGCTATTTGCATTTTGCTTTTGGCTATTTGCTTCACTTCTTTCGCGCCTGCCTGCCGTAGGTAGGATAGAAGAGGATGAGCTAATGTGTTAATTAGCAAACCCGAAGGGACGGGTGAGCAAGCCAATGACCAATAGCAAATAGCAAATAGCAAAAAACACCATGTCAATTATACTATTTCAATTCTTTTTCAACCCCTGATTCGCATTAATTATAATTCCAAAGGTCCACCTGCTGTAAATGTCATATAATCAATTCCAAAATCAACTTGGAGTGGTGGGTTCGGCTGCGCATTCATATCTGAGATTAATAATAATCGAATCGCGACCACTTTTTCTAAATCTTCTTGTGTAATTCCCGTTTCACTCATCGGATGACTGATTTGTCTCCACCCTTCCCATGTAGCTAAATTATAATCTGCTGGGACTCTAAAGTTTTGATCTGGTCCTTCTTCAAAAGTTCCATTATCATTTCGATCTACCCAAAAATCAATAATCCCTAACCCGTGTGGTCCAGCATCAGACAGCATAAAACAATTAAAAAATAAATCTTCCGGAACTGTTGTTGGAAATTGAAAATAATTATTACCTGTCAAGGTAGCTTTAAAATCAACCAGTCCTACAAAAAAGTTAGGAACTACATTATCAGTTCCTTCCATGATATAGTAACTTTCTCCTTCTGCCGCATTACCAGTTCGAATACCAGCCACCAACTCAAACTCAAAATTACCTACAAAGACATCGACCCCACTTAATTCTTCTTCAAAAGCAGTAAATATAGAACCTGGGTACTGTTTTCCAGAAAGCGTTTCGACCGTGGTTGTTCCCATAAATTCCGCTTCTTCTGGAATCATTAAGGTTACATTACAAACCTCATTTCTAAATAGAGGTAATTCTGTGGTACCACCATCCCAAGTAGCATTACTAGCATCCAAGACATTAGAAAAACCTTCAATTATTTTTACCGAACCGCTGACTGAGCCAGTAATCTCTAATACCCACTCCACGTTTTTATTAAATTGAGCAGTAAAAAAAACAGTCTCACCGCCCTCAAAATCTACGGTAGGTTGGCTAACTTCAAGATCAGTGACAACTCTAAAAGGACCAAAGCGATCCACTAAACTTGGCCCATCAAAAGTTTCTTTTTCATGCTTACATCCAGCAAGGCCCAGTACCAGAAAAATCATTGTTAAGTAGAAAATATTTATTCTTTTCATATCATTATTTTTTTACAAAAACGGTTTGGTAATTGGGCTTTTTAAAACTTCATATTATATAACACAAATAATTGCTGAAAATCATAATTGTTTGGATTATCAGATCCTAGTTCAGAATTAAATGAGTTATATTGTAAAGTCATGTAAATATCTTTTTTGAATTCATACTTGATTCCAACTCCTAGTAAGGTTTCTTGATCATCCGCTATATAAGGCGCTGGAAAATCTTGAATATCGTTAAAGTTTTCTCGAATTGGAATATAATCTCGTCCTTCAGAACTAAACAATTTTGCTCCTAATAAAATATCGAATTTTGAAAATAGTTCAAACTCCAATCCTACGTCTAGTAATGTAGAACTCAAATCTACTTCTTCAATTTCTACACCACCTCTTTTGGTCGTTTCTAACTGAACACCCAAAGTTAATCGTAACTCATTTTTCCAGTTTGCGAATTTATGGATATTAATATCTGTAGCTGCTTTGATTAAAGTAAAGTCTTTCAATTCAAAGGTTCCTTGTCCTCGGATTTCTGATAGAAAAGCTCCATTTACCCGAGCAGCAACTTTATCATTATCTGATCCATAATTAACCCCAAACTTTAAACCTTGACGATTCGGTGTCGCATCACCATAAGGAAGCGTATTGCTATAACGAGGATCATAAGCCATCAAACGGTCAGCCGTTCGGAAGGTATACAAAGATCGATCTCTAGACAAATCAAAAGTAGACATTTGTCTTAAATTCCGGTCGACACCTACTCGATTATAATAAGTTTTATTGGCGCCAAATTCTACTCGCTTACTTTGTGCACCTGTGCTAAAAAAGTCAGGTCCAACATCAACAAAAGAAGCAGAGACGGTTAGCTTTTGTTTTTTTAATTTAAAGGTTAAACCTACATCCATAAAAGTATCGTCTTCTTCCGACAACATTACGTTTTCCTCTTTCCCATCGGCATCCGTTACTCGTTCTGCACGAGCAATATTGGAACGTCCAGATTCTCCGGATAAATTCAAAGCCATGTTTCCTTTGTCCATGATCGTCAAATCATAGTCTACGGTAGCAACGGTATTTCTAATTCCAGTAACCGCATTTCCAGATTGTAAATCATCAAAAGTATGAATTAGATTTATTCCAATATCCGCTTTGGTTCCAAGAGAATCACTAAAGGTAACAGTAGAAAGATTCAATTCTCCACCTGCTATTAAACGATTAGGAACTGTAAAGAAATCCGTTCCTCGAATCCGTGCAATAAAACTTGAAACCTCAAGATCTTCTAGGATCGTTCCAAAGTTAAATCCAAAATCTAGTTTACCACCCTGTAATCTTCGGGTATTATCTTTTGTATAGAACTGCTCATAATCAATCACTTCTTTTAAAGGTTGAAAAATAGCTGGTTCGTTCACAAATCCTTCTTCATCTGGACTAAATAAAGTATATGGCGACATGGCAAGATCCATATCTCCTACTCGGTATTTTATAAAATCTGCAATGATTCCTCGTGCCCAAAGTTCTCGTACTTCCACAGACATTCCTGCTCCGAAGAATCCACCAAACTCATTTCTCAATCGAACAATCGCTTGAACTTCTGAAGTTTTATTTGGTGTGGCATTGATTGCCAAATCCAATAGAAACTCACCATCCGTTAATCGACCAATTGTATTGGTATCTGCCTTTAGAACATCTCCACCAATACTTGTTTGAGACATCAAGGTTCGCCCCAAACCATTAAAGCGAATCTTCGACTTATCGTCATCCGCTACTGTCGCTTCTGAGCCACCATCTTGCGCCCAAAGTCCTGCACTTGTCCAAAGTAAAACGCTAAGTACCAATAATATTTTTGTAACTATATTTTTCATAAACAATACATAAAAAAAATTAACAAAACACCTGTTATAATTGATAGCCACGAAGGCTTAGAGAAAATTTTAAAATCTATAAGAAGCATACTACTGAACATTTGCGGGTTTGCAGCTACTCCGTTAGAAGGCAGGGAGGCTGCAGATGGAAGAAATGTTCAGTAGTAGGCTTTAAAACCTAAAAGAACGTCTTCAATTCTATGGTCACCTCTCTTCCTTTGAATCGGTCTAATTCAAAGTTTTTATCTTTAAAATTAATCCAACGATGACGGAAATAAAGTCCAGTAGACTTTGACACCGTCCAATCAAATCCTACTCCGATCCCTGTTCCAAATTGATCTAGTGGTAATTGTGAATTCAAATCCCACTGCGTAAAGGAACCTCCTCTAGCATCTTCAATTCCTAGATAACCCGTCAATAAAAACTTAGGGAATACTTCCAGATAAGCATCAAATTCATGGTATTGAACAAACAAATAACTATTCTCATTATACAAAGGAACCGCCTCCGTTTTTCTACTGGCAGATCCAAAAGAACCTAGATAAAAAAGATATAAAGAACGATCACCGATGTTCGTTTTATATTTTGCTTGTAAGTCTACCGCACTAAAATGTTTTTTATTTCTAGCATCGGTGGTAGCAGGATCTAAATCCGTAGTTTGAACTATTTCTGTTACACCACGAAAAAAAGAAATCTTTCGGTTGTATGGTCCAAAAACCGTAGGACTGGTTGCTCCTTCTGGAAAGGGATTATAGACTCTTGACAAAGCCAGACCATTGATCCGGTGCACAAAAGTCAATTGTGTAGAAGCAACATCTATTTCTTTGGAAAGTCCCCAACCAAAACCAAATTTAAAATCACCTAAATCGAGCATGGTGTTAATATTTACACCTCGACGATTGTGGATGAGTTGCCCAACTTGTGACAATTGACCTCCTACTCCATTTGCACCAGCAGCAACCCCAAAATCTTTGATAATATCAGGATTAGAATTGGTGGCAATCGCGCCGTTTTGATTAAAGAAGTTTTTACTAATTTGATAAACCTGAACATCGATCGGAACTTTGGTATATTCTTTTGGTATAAATGCATGCAACATCAAGGCTTCCCCCCATTTCTTATCATAAGTAGGACTTTGGTAACTTCCTCCGCCAAGTTCTCCTCTAAGTTTTACTTTTCCAAAATTTAGATTTAGGGATAAACTGTGTACTTGGTATTTTCTTGAAATTTTATTGATAGAATCCAATGCCGTTTCACTATGCATTAAGTTATAATAAATGGAATTTCGTTTCTTACCAAAACTTCTTCCGATTTTTCCACCAGTAATAAAATTAGGAACAGAACGATTATCTCCCGCAAAACCTAAATAGTCTGGAACACTTCCTGCATCCAAAGTTGGAGAGATTGATAAAGAAGGGTCATTGATCGCATTGGTCAATCCACCATTGGGTTGTGTTTTTCCCCAGAACAAATCAAAACTAAGATCACCAGGCAATTTAGCTCCATTGATAATCAATCCCTGAAAAGCTTGATTGTTCCAACGCAGATCTCCCGCATTGGTCGATCCTGTTTTAAAATAACTATCATATTTTTTTTGATCCGTTACTCCTTCCCATGGTGTTCGATCAAAAATACTATAACGATCTAAAAGCTGATAAACTCCTATTGTAAAATCACTTAAATTATACCAATGAATTCCTCCTGCCCGAACCCCAAAGTTTCCATGTTTGGTTCGAAACTGTCCATAGAAGTTAATCCCCAAGTTCATCGTAAAAACATTATCTTCTGATCCTAAACCCACATAAGGAGCAAACATAAATAGCTCTGTTCCAAAAGTAGATTTACCATTCGGGCGTCCGTAAACACTCAACGACATCGTCGGTTCCCGATATCCATCTCCAAAACCGTAGGCTTTTTCATAAGGTGCTAAATTTGGATAAGGTTCGGTGGCATTCCGGCCATAACCAAATAATCGGTAGTAACCAAAAACCGTCAGCTTTTGCCCACGCTTTCGCAATTTTTTGCCTACAAAACTCGTATCATATTGAATACCTGCCACCACCGCTAAATCAAGAGGTGCTGATTCATTGAAATTTTGACTAGAAGAATCCGGTGGGGTTTCAGAAAGAGTACTGGTTAAGTTAATAGCCAAGTCTGAAGAGACGACATCCTGAGCAATTGAAAATCCAGTATTCCACAAAAACAGGATACCCAAAAGTAGGTATCTGATAGATAGGTTACGTTTAGTTTTTTTGGTTAAAGGTGAAACCATAATGTAATTTTGGCCAGGTTGTTTAGAACTTATCTGAACTTTCTGATTTTTTTAGAATCAAGAAAAATTTAGCGAAATTCTTTGAATGATTTGGTAAACAAATGTAAGGCGTTAAAGTTAAATAATAGAAGAAAATTATACATCAAGCGTACATCTCCCTGTGTAAAGATACATCATCACTACAACATGGTATTATTTTTTTGTTGAATTTGTTATTATTCACTATTTTTTAGTGAATATAAAATTTTAGAATAAAAAGATGATCAAAAATCAAGTATTATAATGAAAAAATTATTCTTTCTCCTCACGTTCCTTTCCTTCCTAATCAATCCTTTTCAAAGCATTGCTCAAGCACCTGCTCCAGGACCAATTAAGGTAGAGATGCGTCAAGAAAATGGCAAATGGCAACTTTATCGTGGTGGCAAACCCTACTACATAAAAGGAGTTGGTGGGCAATCGGAGATGGATCGTGCGGTCGCTTATGGCGCCAATTCTATCCGTACTTGGGGTGCTGGGGAAGCCATCGCTGTGCTAGATGAAGCGCACGCAAAAGGGTTGACCATTTCCTTCGGACTGTGGGTGGGTTGCGAGCGTCAAGGATTTGATTATAATGACTCCAAAGGTGTTCAAGCACAATTAGAACGATTTACGGAAATCGTCGAAACTTATAAGGATCACCCAGCTATCTTGATGTGGGGTATTGGAAATGAAATGGACTTATTCTATTCTGATTTTAAGGTTTGGAATGCGGTAGAAGATATTGCAGCTATGATCAAAAGAGTCGATCCAAATCATCCAACCATGACCGTTACGGCAGGTTTAGATGTTGCTGAGGTTCAGCTGATTATGGAGCGTGCACCCTCGATCGATATCTATGGAATTAATACTTATGGCGGTTTGATCGGAGTAGACAAAGAGGTGCGTGCTTATGGTTGGAAAAAACCTTATGTGATTACAGAATGGGGACCAAACGGACACTGGGAAGTTGCCAAAACGAAATGGGGCGCTCCAATCGAACAAACCAGTAGTGAAAAAGCAAGAGACTATACAAGACGATATGAACTTGGAATTGCAAATGATGAAGAAATGTGCGTGGGTTCTTATGTTTTCCTTTGGGGACAGAAGCAAGAAACTACCCCTACTTGGTATGGATTATTTTTAGAAGATGGTTCTGAAACAGAGGTGATGGACGTTTTGGAAAAATCCTGGACCGGTAAATTCCCTGAGAATCGTTCGCCAAACATTGCGAGTATGACCATGAATGGGAAAAAAACTTATGCCAGTGTTTATGTAAAGCCGGGTGGTAAGGTTGAGTTTGAAATGGACTCCTCTGATCCTGATAATGATCCACTAAAATATCGATACGAGATCTTACCGGAGAGTACAGATATCAAATCTGGTGGTGATAAAGAATCTCGTCCTGAACCAGTTGCGGTTGTTGCCAAAGACGGTAGTACGAAAGGTAAGTTGGTTTTTAAGGCGCCAAGAAAAATTGGTGCTTATAGGTTGTTTACATATATCTATGATGGAAATGGAAATGCAGCTACGGCGAACTTTCCGTTTTATGTGAGTAAGACTGGTGGATCAGTTAATTAATAATTTTTTAAGGAAGAATGCCCTCAATCGTGTAAATCCTTGTTTTTTAAAGTATAGGAATGGATCATTTAGAAAAAGTGAATTTAAGAAGTAACCTTCTCTCTAAAGCTACTTTGAAGAACGTAACATCGCTTTTCTATGCTTTATTTACTTCATTTATCGTAATTGCTGGAATCGCTTGGAGCTTTTTTATTCTAATGAGAGGATTTGGATTGAGTGATGGCGTCTTTCCTAAATTATATGGTTTCGTTTTGGTGATGGTCCTTCTAATGACTTTGGGAAGTTTTTTTTGGTTGATCTTTTCCGTTATTCTTTATTTTTTGAACCAATTAGAAGAAAATTATTATCTCCTAAAAATGGGATTGGTTGGAATGTTCTTGAATATAATCTTGATCTATATCACATTTGTTAGTGAAGCATTTCCTTGGATTCTTGATTAGAACTTCTTCTACATATCGCTGACAATCCGCACATCCACAATCAAAAAATCTGCACATCAAACCTAGACTTCCATTATAAAAGCCACGAGATTCACTTCTGATTCAATAGCTAATTTTTTTCGTAGCCGGTACCGACTAATCTCTACCCCTCTTACGGAGATATTTAAGAGTGGTGCAATTTCTTTGGTGGACAAATTCATCCTTAAGTAGGCGCAAAGCTTTTGATCTTTTGGGGTAAGCTTTGGAAATTTCTCTCGTAATCGCTTAAAGAAATTTTCGTGCACTTGGTCGAAATAGGTTTCGAACTGTGCCCAGCTATCGTCTAATTGAATATCGGATTCGATGGCTCGAGTGATTTGCTTGATTTTTTTCTTTACCTGTCCAGGACCTTCAGATTCGATGTTGATCAGGTCATTTTTGATTTTGTTTAGAATTTCTGTTTTTTGAACCAAGTGCATGGTCGCTGAAGCTAGTTGACTATTTTTATGACTGATATCAGTATTGAGTTTTTCGTTACGGAGTTTGATAATTTCTCCTTCTGATTTTTCTACTTCTTTTTTGAATTCAGCTTCTTTTCGTTCCAGCTTTTGAGTTTGTTCAAGCTTAAAAGCAGCGGTCTTTTTCTCTTCTTTTTTAGCAACATATTTTAGCAGACTGTATAAACCCAAGAATCCTAAGATCAGATAAATTATTTTTGCCACCAATGACCAATACCACGGCTGAAAAATTTTAAACCTAAAATTAGCATCTTCACTTACTTGTCCATAAGCATTCCGAGCTTGTACTTTAAATTGGTAATTTCCGGCAGGCAGATTGGTATATTCCTTTTCTGTTTTTGGTGACCATTCTGTCCATTCTTCTTCAAATCCTTCTAATCTATATCGAAAATTTTGGTAACTAATTTTTTCATAATAAGGAGCTGAAAAAACAAAACGAAAATCATTCATTTTATAATTAAACTCAAATTTTTCATTGGTTTCATTCCCTAAATAAATTGTAGAATCTCCTGCCGTGATTGAGGTTACTTCTCGAATTAATGCTTTAAAATTAAAAGCTTTATCTTTCTCTTTTAACGACTGGTACCGCATAAATCCTTTTTCCGTACCGATAAAAACATGCTGATCTTTGGAAGCAAATACATGTTCAAATCCATCTACTAAATCATCTTGAATTTGATTAAAATATTGAACTTCAAAATTATTAAAAACACCTTGCTCCTGAATTTCAATCACGCCAAATTCATTATCAACAGAAAACCAAACGTTCCCAACTTCGTCTTCAATCACGCGATGAAAATTTCGATCAGATCCAAATATTTCTAAAAAATCTGGATGTAAGTTAAACGTATCCAAGGAGTTATCGTATTGAAAAATTCCATGAGGTGTCGCAAACAATAATTCATTTCGCACCTTAGTTACATTGATCACCAACTCTTCTGGCAATCCATTTCCTCCAGAATATAAAGTTACTTGGGCAGTTGACTTTAGATCTTTTTCTAAAACGACCTTATACAATCCTTTATAATTATGGGTGATCCAAATATTTCCATCATCGTCCTCTTCTAGAATTCTAGCGGATTCATCAAAGCCTTTAATTTTACCAACTAATTGCCAATCTCCATTTTTAATTTCGTAGAGATACAATCCTGAATAGGTTCCTTCGATTCCGTAATTTGGATTGGATTTCAAGGCTAAAAATTTCCATGCACCTTTGATATCAGAAAACGGAATTAACTGATCGCCTTCTAAATAAGAAGCCCCTTGATGTTGTCCGACAATGACTTTATCTCGAACACGATTGATACTCCAAACTTGTCCTAAACCATTTTTAACTGGCCGAAAATTTGACTCATCACCACTTGTATTATTTTCGGTCAAGTCTGAATAAAAAAGTCCTTGATTCGTTCCTAAATATAGTTTATTTTTATCTATTATTGAAGCATAACCGGTGCCCGCAATCCCTTCTTCTCCTCTAATTATTGAAAAAGGAGAATGAATTTCCGCATAATCAATTCCGTTATCCAACCCCAACCATACGTTGTGCTGAATGTCCTCCATAATGCTTAACACGGTATTGTTTTGCAGTCCTTTTGAATTGTTGATATGAGAAATTTGTTGACCTTCCGCGTCAAAATGTAGCATTCCATTATGTGGTGTACCGACAGCATAAGTTCCATCTTCTAGACGGATAGCGCAATAAGCTTGATGTTTTTTTAGAAATTCAGTAGCTGGTGAATTCCAGCGTTCAACATTTTTATTTTTAGTCATTAAATAAATACCATCCAATAAGGTAAAGACCAACCATTGATCCTTTGAATATGGCAATACTGCTACAATCCTGAATTTTGGTAAATCAACATCCGACATAATCGGAATCAATATTTTATCCTTAATTTCAAAAGCGGCACCATCCACATCTTGTACGACTACTCTATTTTCGACTTGAAAAAAGCTTTCAAACTTACCCTCAATTGGCTTAAAAACGATTAGTTGATCTCTCGATAAATAAAAAATAGCCTTTTCCGAACAAAAATAAACATCCTCCGAATCTATAAATATCTGCCAAACATCCTCAAAGTTTTCATATTCAGCAGGTACTAAGTGCCGTAAAGAGACATATTGCTGTTTTCCAGCCTCATCCACCGTCAAATACCCAAATTCATTCTGACCACCTAAATAAACTCGATTTTTAACGCCTAATCCAATCGACCTAACAATCGTCTCATTTGGCAAAGGGGTCGCCTTCCAGTGAGAACCGTCAAATTCTAATAATCCCTTATTATTGGCAAAATAGATAATCCCACGCTCGTCTTGTCGAATCGCCCAGTTTTGGGTTCCAGCTTGGTAGTCAGATCTAGAGAAGTTGGTAATGGATGGAGAACCTACATTTGGTACTTGCGCAACGAGTTGGCCAACGTTAATCATCAGCAACAGTAGTATCAATTGTATTTTTAGGCTCATAAAGTCTTTTTTGGTAAATATAGGGCGTTTTTTGCGGATGATGTAGTAGTATTTGTCTTAAATATGCCAAATATACCAAAATAAAGTCTGTTATATTTAAACAATATATCATAATATTGATTACTGATGTAGTGGTGATGTATTTAAAAATCAAGACATTTTAGATTTCATCTGTATATTTGTTATACCTAAAATACTGAAATTAATAACCAAATTAATTGAATCAATCATGAGAATTAAAAACCAAATTTGCCTCTTCACCCTTCTTTTTAGTCTAACCATTATTCTTGGATGTAAAAAGGTGGAAGAAATAGGCGGCTGTCAGCTTTCTAGTTCTTTAGATGGATATGAAATGGTCTGGAATGATGAATTTGAAGGAACCGAGATTGACAACTCCAAATGGTCATATGATCTAGGAGATGGATGTCAAATCAGTCAAGATCTCTGTGGATGGGGTAATAATGAACTAGAATATTATACCGATCGTCCAAATAATTCCTATCTTGAGAATGGCAATTTGGTCATAAAAGCGGTCAAAGAAATCCCTTTTTACCTTGGACAACATCGATATACCTCTGCTCGAATGGTTACCAAAAATAAAGGAGACTGGAAATATGGTCGAGTAGATGTTCGAGCTAAATTGCCTCAAGGTCAAGGACTTTGGCCTGCCATCTGGATGTTGCCAACGGAAAGTGTTTATGGTGGATGGCCTAAAAGTGGAGAAATCGACATTATGGAAAATATCGGTAGCGAACCGAATAGAGTTTTTGGAACCATCCATTATGGACATGATTTCTGGCGTTTTAATAGCCAAGGAATTGAAAAAGAAGAAGGAGAACCCAACTTTGCGGAAGAGTTTCATGTCTTTACAGTACTGTGGGATGAGAATTGCATCCAATTTCAGATGGATGGGCAGGATATTGGTGAACCGAATACACGTTCAACTGTTTTACCTACCACCTACCCTTTCGACCAAGAATTTCATTTAATCCTAAATGTTGCCGTAGGTGGTAACCTTCCAGGAAATCCAAACGGATTGACCTCTTTCCCACAAACTATGGAAGTGGATTATGTTAGAGTTTATCAATAAAATATTTTAATTTCTCACTCACCAAATAATATTAATTATGAAAAAAATTTACCTCTCGTTTTGTTTATTAGTTTTAGCTACTTTTAGCTTGTCTGCTCAAGTAGTCTGGGATAACTTTGAAGATAGTCGTAAAGGAACTTACGGATTTATCAGTGGAACCTTTATTCCATATGGACAAAATCCTGCACCAGGTGGATCAAATAATAGCCTTGTAGCTGCCGCTTATAGCAGAAATCCAGCAGAAGCATTTGATGTAATCATCCTAGATGCTCCAATGGCGGACCTTACTAGTTACCGAACAGGTGCTAAGTCAATGAGCATTGATGTTTGGAGTCCAGCAGCTGGAACTACCGTTCAGATTACTTTGGAAAATAGTATTCTAGCAGAACCGGCTAATTACCCAACGGGTCGTCATAGTGTTTATTTGACAACGACAACTGTTGCTCAACAATGGGAAACACTTACCTTTAATTTTACAGAGCAGCCTGACGCTTCTGTTTCAGATACCAATGTTGATCGTATCGTGTTATTATTTGCTCCAAACACCAATACTGGAGATACTTATTACTTTGATAATCTGAATGGTCCAGAATTGGCCAATGATCCTTGTGAAGGGGTAGCTGGAAATTCAGCCATTTTAAATGATTTTGAATGTAATCAAAATACCAACTTCACTTTTTCTCACTCTGGTGTAAATTTTAGAAGAATAGTAAATCCTGATCCTAACGGAAATACTTCCGATTATGTAGCGAGTTATATTCGTAATGGAGGGGAAGAATTCGATGTAATTATTGGACGTTTTGACGGCAACCTAACTGTTGAGGCAACTAGTACTATCACCTTGGATATTTGGGATTCAAATGCTCCAACTGAGGTCATTGTTTCTTTACAAAATGCTAATTCTGATGTAATTCTTGAAATGACACAAACTACCTCTGGTAGTAATGGTTGGGAAACGCTAACATATGACCCTAGCTCCGTTGCTGATGCTACAGATATTTCTCAATTCGTCATTTTATTCGACCCAGCTGACTTTACTTCAGACCAATATTACTTTGATAATTTTAGAATTAATTCCGCTACCGCTATTACCGACTTAGCAGAAGTAACTGCATTCCAAGCAACCCCAAATCCAAGTTTTGGTGAAACTACTTTTCAGTATAACTTAGAAACTGCAGCACATGTAAATTTATCTGTTTTCGATATGAACGGAAAATTGGTTGCTCAGCTTCTTTCTGAAGACCAACAAGCTGGTGCACAACAAGCAACTTGGTTAGCGACGGACTTACCAAACGGTATTTACTTTTACAACATGATGATTAATGGAGCAAACGCTTCAGGAAAAATTGTTCTAAGTAAATAATTATTAGAATATTTTAGAAGTTTAAAAGTACTTTTAAATCCATTATAAGAAAACAAGTAGCCGCACCTATTCATTAGGAGTGGTTACTTTCTTGTTTAGAAGTTGTTTAATCAGTTCGTAGTCAATTTTCGAGATTTTAAACAATTTCTTATACTACTCACACCATTTAAAATTAAAAAAATGAAAAGATTTTTCTTTTTAGCTTGTTTACTAATCTCTACTTTGGGATATAGTCAAGTAAGCTTACCGATTGATTTTCAATCCACCACGATCAATTATGATCTGTCGGATTTTGGAGGCGGAGCTTCTGGCTTTGTCATTGACCCTACTGATCCAGCGAATACGGTGGTTCAGACAAACAAGCCTGATTTTGCAGAACTTTGGGCGGGTGTAACCGCTAGCAATGCAGGACTGACTGAACCCATTCCGTTTTCTATAACCAATACAAAAATGACGGTGAGAGTTTGGTCACCTGATGCAGGAATTCCTATCCGTCTAAAAGTAGAAGACAAAAATGATCCTACCATCAGTGTAGAAACAGAAGCGATGACCACCACCGCGCTGGTTTGGGAAACACTTGAATTTGATTTTACCAACCAAGCTGCTGGAACAGCTGCAATTAATCTTGCAAACACATACGATAAGGTTTCTATTTTTTTCAACTTCGGTACCACCGGAGCAATGGCAGGAAACAAAACTTATTTCTGGGATGATGTAGACTTCATTGAAACACCTCCAACAACACCGCCAAGCCTTCCAATTACTTTTGAAGTAGAAACTAATTTTGACTTGGTTGATTTTGGTGGAAATAGTTCTATTATCATTACAGACCCAACCGATTTAAATAACACAGTGGCTAGAACCATTAAATCTGATGTTGCGGGAGGTTCGGCAGGTACTATTATTGGTGAAAATGGATTAGATATGGCTGTTCCTTTTTCTGATGGAAACACCAAAGTGACGGTCAGAGTTTGGTCGCCTGATGCTGGGATTCCTGTACGTCTTAAAATAGAAAACGTAGCCGATCCTAATATAAGTGTAGAAACAGAAGCAACAACTACCACTGCAATGGCTTGGGAAACTTTAGAGTTTGACTTTTCTAACCACGCAGCAGGAACAGATCCAATCGACTTCGCAAACGCATATGAAAGAATGGTCATCTTCTTCAACTTCGGTACAACCGGAGCAATGGCAGGTGAAAAAACCTACTACTGGGATGATGTGATTTTTGATGAAACACCTCTATTAACTCCACCTACGCTTCCAATTGATTTTGAAAGCACTACCGTTGATTACGATCTTACAGATTTCGGTGGAAATGGTTCTTCTATCATTGTAGATCCTACGGATGCTTCCAATTTAGTTGTTCAAACTACGAAGTCAGATGTTGCGGAACTTTGGGCGGGTACTACTGCTAGCAATGCTGGTTTAGCTGCTCCGATTCCTTTCGCAGCGGGTAGCACTAAGATGACCGTTAGAGTTTGGTCGCCGGATGCAGGTATTCCTATTCGTCTAAAAACGGAAGACAAAAATGATCCGACCATCAGCGTAGAAACCGAAGCAATGACTACGGTTGCGATGGCTTGGGAAACTTTAGAATTTGACTTT
>CALGJS010000172.1 GCA_937927835.1 uncultured Saprospiraceae bacterium
TCTTTGGTATAGGTTAAGAGTGGTAATACTTCATATACGAATGGATCGTTGATGGTTAATTTTTCAAGATTTTTTAGCAGGGTGTTTGCTTTTGGAAAATGGCCAGCTCGGACGAGTGCTATATTGATATATTGTATTAACGATTTTTTACCTTTATACTTTTCAGCGAGCGTGAATAGGGTAGGTTTCATTTCTAAGAATCCAGCCAGTAGAATTAGCCTTTTAGAAGGATTTGTTATTAGAAGGGTTCTAATTTTTTCTTTATGAGCGGAAGAAAACTGTTTTGAATCAAATTTTTCTAATTTTTTAAGAAAGTTAATTTTTTGAGTTGGATTTGCATTGGATAGTTGATAGAGCAATTGATCGAGAGGAATGCTATCTTGAGTGGAGATATTCTGAATTTCTAATAACAATAATACATCAAATGAAGCGGTTGCTCGTAAAACAGGGGACTTAGCTAACAATAATATTGTCAATAAAAAATAGGTCTTATCTAGGCAACCCTTCATTCTCATATTTTTAGGTAATTTTTTTTGTAAATATAGTAACAAATAAGGTATAAGTTTAATAGACGATCAACTATTTTAATTAAAAGCCAAAAAAAACGGTATATATGTTATTTATTTTCTTATGTCTATCATGAAATCTAGCTCGAATGGGGGATTTTTAAAACGAAACATAATCCTTCTTACCGGATCTGAACCCACCAGCTAAATCTAAAATTATTATTGTACCTAGAATTTCCTAACACAGATCATCAACGGATAGGCGTATTCTTATGCGGTGATATGCATGTACGGCATGACAAACCAAGAGGGTCGGGTGATGTAAAAAATGTATGGAGATCTTATAATAAATATTTGGGATTTGTAGCAGGGGTAGAACATAACCATGACGAATTTGGTGATGAAGCTATTTTTGAGACTTTTAAACAAGAACTTTTCGAGAGTAACTGCTGGCATATTGAATAATATTAATCAGTTAAAAGACAATTATGCCATTATTAAGCAACTTCCCTAAAGATATTGCTAATTAGCTCAATTTTTCCGTATTTTGTAACGGTCCGACCACACTCCTAATCAAATCTAAGTTAAGGGTTTTTCTATACACCTATTCATCTGAAAAGTTTTCCCTAACCTTTAGTGAACGTTCTTTTACAGTTTTAAAAAAAAAATTTTGGTACGTCATGAAAAGATTTCTGAATTTTTTAATTTTCTGTCTTGTAATCCTGTCAGGATCTTCCCTTTCTGCCCAACTATACATCAATGAATTTATGGCAGACAATACGTCCACGATTAGTGACGAAGAGGGAAGTTACGAGGACTGGATAGAAATATATAATGCCGGTTCAACTGCTGTTGATCTAGGAGGGTATTACCTTTGGGATGATTTGAGTGCCACTGAATATTGGCAAATCCCAACGACCAATCCAACACTCACAACTATTCCTGCTGGAGGATTTTTGCTCCTTTGGGCAGATGGCGATCCAGAAGAAGGAGAACTGCATTTAGATTTTAAACTAAGTAGTGGGGGAGAAAGTATCTTACTCTTAGCGCCAGACGGTAGTACTCAAATTGATGCAGTAACTTTTGAAGCCTTAGGTTCGAATCTTTCTTTTGGACGAACAACAGATGGTGGTTCAGATTTTCAAGAATTCATCACCACTACACCTGGAGAAAGCAATGAAAATCCTTCATCCAGTTTAGTCTTTCCAGTAACCATCAATACGCAAGTTAAGACCATTAATGATGATGCTATCGAATATGGAAACTCTAGTGGCGGAGTAATTATAGATGCCTTTGGAATGAGCATGACCCAATCTTGGTCCAACCAAACAATCGGTATACGATTTAGCGATATCTATCTTCCTCAGGGAGCCGTCGTCACTGAAGCCCATGTTCAATTTACCACAAAAAATGCTTCTGATAGCACCGGCCCTTCTCGTCTTCGTATCAAGAGTGAAACGTCTGGCAATGCAGCTCCTTTTGAAGAAATAAATTTTAATTTATCCGATCGACCAATGAGTGCTGATTCTGTTATCTGGACGCCAGATGATTGGACGCTTCAGGATTTTGCCGGATTAAATCAAAAAACACCTAATCTCGCAGCGATTATTCAAGAAGCAATAAATTCTCCAAACTGGGTTCCTGGCAATGCGCTCGCACTCATCATCACCGGTACGGGCGAAAGGTCGGCTCATAATTTTGTTTCTAATTTTCCTCCTACCATAAAAATAAAAGCGGAGATTTCAGTTCCTACAGCTCCGATCTCCGGATTACTCATCAACGAAGTGGCCCCCAACGGAACGAACTATCCCGATAAAAATGGAAAATTTTCTGATTGGATAGAAATTTACAATACCAATGATTTTCCAGTAAGTATGGGAGGATTATTTTTAACCGATGATATAAACAATCCTTCTAAATGGCAAATTGGTAACGTACAAAATCTTCCAGCAAATGGCTATGCCACGATTTGGGCAGATGGAGAGCCAGAAACAGGAGGCTTTCATGCAAATTTTAAATTAAAAGAAGATGGTGAAAAACTACTTTTGGTTCAGGCTCTAAACAATGATTTTGTAATTATTGACTCTACTACTTATGGAGCTGTTCCTTTTAAAGCTTCGACTGGAAGATCTTCTGATGGCGCTAGTGATTGGATTATTTTTGGATCACCAACTCCTTTAGCGGCCAACGCGAATGCGCTTTCCTGGCTTGCTCCACCAGTTTTTTCTATTGGTAATGGTGTTTTTGATTCACCACAGAATGTCAGTATCACACATGAAGACCCAACCGCTACTATTTACTATACCACAGATGGAGGTGACCCTGATCAAAATGCTAATTTATATACGACTGCGGTTACTATCGACCAAACGCAAAGTCTTAGAGCGATTGCTTATAAAACCGGAGCTGCTCCTAGTCAGATCGAAACTAAAACCTATCTTTTTGATGCTAGTCCTAATCTGCCGGTCTTAATGATTACCACCGATCCGGACAATCTCTGGGATGATGAAACCGGAATTTATACGATTGGAACGAATGGAATTATTTTGGGTAATTGTCCTAATCCAGTAGTTGCAAATTATTGGCAAGATTGGGAACGGCCCGTTCATCTTACACTTTATGAAAAGAGTGGTGAAACTGCTTTTGCGGTTAATGGTGGGGTGAAAATTTCTGGTAATTGTTCTAGAAGATATGCTTTAAAAAGTCTTAATTTTTTTCTTAGAAAAAATCAATATGGAGATGATAATATTGATTACCAATTATTTCCAAATCGTGAATTTGAAGAATATGAACGACTAAGATTGAGAAATAGTGGTCAAGACTATCGAGGAACTATGCTCCGAGATGGAACAAATCAACGAATCCTTGGAGAGGTGATGGATGTCGAATATCAAAGTATGCAACCTACGCTGGTCTATATCAATGGAGCGTATTGGGGTATTCAAAATTTTAGAGAACGATACAGCGCTGATTATTTTGAAAGACTTTATGAGGTAGATAAAAATGAAATTGAGCTTTTAGCAAGACCTCGATATTTAACAGAAATTAAAGCAGGAGACGATATTCATTATAATGCTGCTTATGATTTTATGGCCGATAATGATCTAGGGTTGGATTCTAATTTTGACTACATAAAAACACAATTCGATATTGATAATGTTTTAGATTATTGGATTTCTAATCTTTATATGTGTAATGGTGATTGGCCAGCAAACAACCTTCAACTTTGGCGTCCTAAGAGCGAAGATGGAAAGTGGCGGTACATGTATGTGGATACGGATATCACGACAAATATTTACGGCAGTTCTGCTCCCGGTGGAGACATGTGGGATAAAATCGCAGATGTTTTAGATCCAACAACGGTTTCTTGGCCGAACGATAATCGGGCAACCTTGCCTTTCCGAAGGATGATGGAAAACCCCGCTTTTCAAGATGAGTTTATCCAGCGAAGTTGTTCTTTTTTAGAATTGGCTTTTAATGAAGAACGGGTACTTCCTATTATTGACGCAGCAGTTAATGAGATTGACTTAGAGATCGGAGCACATATTGACCGTTGGGTGTTTGATAATCCGTTTGTGGATGATTATGATCTATGGTTAGACAATATTTCGAAGTATCGAAATTTTTGGATTGAGCGTCCACCATTCTTCTATCAACATCTGGTAGATAATTTTGATTTAGGAGATACTTATGAGCTAACATTCAATTATGATGCAACTACCAATGGAGATGTTTTTATCCATTGGAAAAACATGGAGATTCCATATGATTATACTGGAACCTATTATACGGGCCTTCCAATCAGAGCGACCGCAGTGGCCAAAGAAGGTTATGTTTTTTCTCATTGGGAAGAGACTGGGGATACTAC
>CALGJS010000173.1 GCA_937927835.1 uncultured Saprospiraceae bacterium
GATAGCTCCAGTGATTTTAGATAATGTTGTCATGATAAAATATTTAAAAGTGATAGAAATAATAAGGCGCAAATGTATGAAAAAATAAGAAAAGTTGACAACATTTAACAGATATATTAACGATTCTTTAAATAAATTGATGGAAAACTAGTATTATCAAAAAATTATATACGAATATGATAGTGTTGCATAAAATATAATTTTATGCAACGCCTATATGGAGGAAATATTATTTGTATAAAACCATATTTATACACTTAAAGTTAATTTTCAACATTATTTATCAGTAAATTGCTAATTATACCTCCCACCCGTTAGATACGGAGGCCCTCACCATTAATTTTTACTTTTATAGTGTGATAATATAAGTGATTAAAGGTAAAAGAATGATTAGTAAAATGGTAGCATGATAAAGTGGAATGTAAATTTTGCTTTCTATCTCGCCAATATGTGCTATTACATTGAGAAAAAATAGCGCCATAGTCACTCCAACAAACCATATATAACTGGTCGTAATCATCGACATAAAAATGATACTTGGTACCATCAAAACGCAAGGAATAACCATAATTACCTTCATAAACCAAACTACTTTCTCATTGCCCTGCTTCTCTGCATTTGCTAAATAGGATTTTACAAGTGAAGCTTCATACCTTCCGCTTGTTCTAATTATACTTTCTTTCTTTTTTAAAAAATCTTTCGTTATTACAGACATAATTTAATAATTTAAGTGTAAAAGACCTTTTAATCTTTTACTGTTTTAAAAAAAATCTACCGATTATATACTTGTTTATAAAAACCCTCTAATAATTCATTGAGAGAATTATTACTACAAACTTTAAATAGCTCTGATCTCACCGTCTCAAATTGATTATGAAAAGGGCAGGGCTTTTTCGCGTTACATTCAGACAAACCAAGTCCACATTTTGTAAAAATTTCTTCCCCATCTATCGCCAAAACCACATCATAAATAGAAATGTCATCTAAATTCTTTGAAAAATAAAATCCTCCATTTGGTCCTTTTAAAGAATCAATAATATTCCTTCTAACTAAGTCCTGCAATATCTTTGCTGTAAAAGATTCCGGCGTTTTTGCCAGATTGCAAATCTCCTTAATGCCTACCTTTCTATCCTCTTTCCCAGCTTCCCCAATGACTGTCAGAGCTCTCAGACCATACTCACACCGTTTTGAAAACATTAGACAGATAGTTTAGAATTAATTGATAGAACAAATATAGGACTAAAAAGTCTTTTATGCAATAGCTTGTTAAAAAAAGATGAAAATTTTCTTTCACTTTACTCAACTATGACAATTAAGGATTGTCAAGTGTATTGGAACCACTATGTTTATTTAATAGAATCTACAACCTTCTTCTCACCTCATTTTTAGATTGATTTTTCCGCTTGTTTACTTTATTTTTGCTATTAAAATTATAGCTAAGCCAAACACGAAATTGTTGACTCAACCATTTTTCACTTCGGATCATCCTAAAGTTTTCAAACGGTCGTTCAGAATAAGTATCCATTAAGTTGAAAACATCATTTGCATAAAACCTAAAGGTCAACTTTTTATGAAAAAACAATTTTTGAAACATTAGATTCACCGAATAATAGGGAAAGGAAATATAATAAGCATCTGCATACTTTCCTTGATAGCGAGCAGTTAGATCGATGCTGGTAGTTGGATTGATTTTAAAATTATTGGTAAGGTTAAGCCGAAAAGTCAACTGCTCAAAAGAATCATCTCCTTCTGAAATAAATTTACGATTAAAAGCATGCACCAAGCCACGAACATACCACCACTTCGTCAAGTTCCCAAACCGATTATAACTTACCCCAAATTGTTGCTGAATACCTTCGTTAAATTTTTGGTAATAGGAAACCTGTGTAGAATCAAGATAATAAATTCCATTAATGGCTTCTGTTGTGCGCTGTAGATAGACATCAAAATTTTGTTTTTTGTCTTTAATGCTAATTTCGAAATTATTGACGTTTTCAGGAATCAAATCCGGATTCCCTAATTCATATCGAAAGTCATTTATCTTTACGGCATTATTATTTAAAAAATAAAAAGGAGGTCTCCGCAATCGTTTTGAATAGCTTAAAGAAACGGTTCGATTGTTTTTAAAATCTCTAGACAGATAAGCGTTTGGAAACCAGTTGGTATAATTTTGAGTGAGTGGTATGTTTTCGTTTACTTCCTTTTTTTCTAAATCTGTATTTTCAACCCTTAATCCGATTTCCATAAAAATCTTATCCGTCAAATTTTTATTGAAAGACAAATAAACAGCGCTTACCCGTTCTCGATAATTAAAAAGATTAGACCTTCCCGTTGGTACCCATTCTTCGTCGATAAATTGATCAGACACTAATCCATTTTCACGATCCGTATAAGTAATTTTTGCACCAGCTTCTAATTTAAAAGGTTTAAAATATTTTTCTAAATCAGCCTGTCCTGCGTAGATCACTGTATTGGCAATAGAATTATTTCGCTCCGTATTATCGGTTCTCAAACCGACTTCATAGCTAGAGTTAGTTGTTCCGGGGCGATCGACTTTTTGGTTGGCATAATCAGCAAAGAACTTAAAACTACTATTTAAAGTATCCAATGTCCATGCATAATTAAGGGTAGTAGAGTAGAGCGTATTGGTGACAAAATTAGTGACTAATGCATTTCCTGTTTGGAGCGAAATATCATCTTTTAGAATATTAATTTCGCTTAGATTATCAGATGAATAATCCAAGTAACTAGTATAGCCTTCAATTCCTAGAACTTGATTTTTTGAAAGGTTGGCCACGAAACCTAATTGAGCATTTTGCCTTTTAATATTGGAAGTAAAGATTTCATCTGAGGTAACTAATTCATTCAATTCAAAATAATCTATATCGCTAGAAATTCGAGATTTCCGATTGTCAAAATTAGCATTGTATAATCCATAGACGTTCCATTTTTTAGCTCCATAATTCCAATTGACACCACCACGACCACTATCAAATCCTTCTCTTTTGATCGTATATTGTCCACGTAAATTGGCATCAAACCCAACTGGGTTTTTCTTTAGAATAATATTAATAACCCCTCCAGAACTTTCTCCATCCGTATTCGCAGAAAGGTGAGTTTGAATCTCAATACTTTTGATGTTTTCTGATCGGATATTACTAATATAATTAGCCAGATCTCCTCCTGGTAAATTAGAGATTCTACCATTAATTAAAATAGTGGGAGCTTGATTTCGCATCGTAATACTTCCATCTGTATCCACCAAAATATTTGGTGACCGCGCTAAAATTTCTAATCCATCATATCCCGTTTTTAAGGGACTGGCAGCTACATTAAAAACCAACTTGTCTTCTTTTCGAGTAATGATATTTCGTTCTGATGTCACGACCACCTCACCTAATTCATTAGCAGCAGGAACAAGTTGAATTACTCCTACATCAATGGTTTCTGTTGTCTCAAAAATTTGTTCCCAATCTTCATATCCCATGAAACTAATTTTGAGACGATAATTTTCGTTGGCAGTAATTTCCAAGTTGAAGGTTCCTTCAATATCCGTGATGGTTCCCTTTTGATCAACCTTATTTTCTGTATTTTGAATAAAGACATTTGCATACTCAATCGTATTTTGATTAACATCAAGAACTTTCCCATAGATTTTGACGGATTGAGCGCATACCAGTTTTATTGAAAAAATGGAAAAAAGGAAAAGAAGGGTGATTCTTAATTTCATAGCTGTATATTCTTTGTAATACCAACCAAAAGTACTAAAACTAAGTCTACTAAACCATAAAAAGAAGGGATTGATTAATTTTTGTATTTCAATGTTTAGAATGGTTATTCGACCTGTAAAATTGACCGTTTAGTTCATATTTCGAGAATAATAGTTAGATTCATGGTAAATTAATCATTGTGAATAATCCAACCAATCAAGACTATCAACTTGCTATGAAAAAAGCACAACGAATCAGCATACATATTATTTTCTGGACCATCATTTTATTTTGGCGAGCCAATGGAGATTATTTCTCTAAGGTTCCATTTGAAAAATTCGTTTGGCATAATCTATTACGATTGCCCCTTGCAATGATTGCCACTTATACAGTGATTTATTATTTACTTCCAGAATTTATTATCAAGAAAAAACAGTATTTCAAATTCGGTGTGTTATTGGGAATTTTATTATTCGTAATCACCTTATTAGAAAAATTATTGATTGTCTCTCCCTAAATGAAAACGGTGTTAGGTCCTCTATCAGAAAAGCAATATGAATGGATGACAGGCCTTCATCCATACCGAAATTCTTTTTTATTATTCGCCATTATTGGAATTGCCTCCTTGGTTCGTTTTTATAAAGTTTTCGCAGAACAAGAAAAACGAAAAAATGAATTAATACAAGAAAACTTAGAAACACAATATGCCTTTCTGAAAGCACAAGTCAATCCTCATTTTTTGTTCAATGCCTTAAATAATATTTACAGTATGGCGGTCCAACAGGAACAAAGAGAAATCGCACAAGGACTAGAAAACCTTTCTGGCATTATGCACTATTTGACTTATGAAAGCGATGATAAAAAGGTTCCACTAAAAAAAGAAATTGAGCTTTTAAAAAACTATATTGCTATTGAAGAATTAAGGTTTGATGACACGGATGATACCACTATCTCCTTTAGTCTTGAAGGAGATATTTCAAATAAATTAATTGCACCAGTTTTACTTTTGCCTTTAGTAGAAAATGCTTTTAAACATGGTATCAAACCCGACCATACTTGTTTAGTGAGCATTCAACTGAAAGTAGAAGAGTCATTTTTAATTTGTAATATTAAGAATACAGTTTTTGATTTTGAAAATAAAGAAATAAAAAGCCATGGCATCGGTTTAGAGAATGTTCGAAAACGATTAGAATTACAATATCCCAAACAATATAGTTTATCAACCAAAAGGCAGGGTCAATATTATTTAGCAGAATTAGAAATCAATTTAAACAAGAAATGAACCACCGCCTAAAAGCTTATATTGTTGAAGATGAAGCCAAGGCCATTGCTTTGTTAGAAACCTATATCCAGCGATTGCCTTTTTTGGAATTAGTTGGTTCGGTTAGGAATCCATTAAAAGCATTTGCCTTTTTACAAAAAAATCAAATTGACGTTTTATTTCTTGATATCAATATGCCTTTACTTTCTGGTATTGAATTATTAAAAAGTATTCCCAATCCGCCCAATGTTATTTTTACCACTGCCTATCCAGAATTTGCAGTCGAAGGATTTAATTTGGAAGCAGTAGATTATTTGTTAAAGCCAATTAATTTCCCTCGCTTTGTCAAAGCCTGCGAACGGTTAAAGAAACAAAACAACATTTCGGACCCAACGTTAGAATCAATGACTGATTTATTCGCTGATATAGTTTATGTGAAAAGCGGCCCCATTACCCATAAGCTATCATGGAAAGAAATATTATTCTTAGAAAAAAATGAAAATTATGTTATCTATCACACCGCCAAACAACGCATCTTAAGTCGTCAGGTTTTAAGTGAATTAGAAGCTATTTTCCCATCCTATTTTTGTCGCATTCATAAAAGTTATGCTGTTTCCTTATTGCACATCAAAGAGATTAAACGTACTGCCTTAATAATAGGTGATAAACAACTTCCAGTTGGACGAACCTATAAACAGCAATTAAAGACTGCTATGCTTGTTTTTAATAAAAAAAAATAAAAATATTCAAAGGCAATTCTTCCTCAATTCTTAGCATCTTCTAGAATTAAAAGCCCATTCCACACTTAAAATATCAGCTTTAAATCGATATAGTTTTACCAATAGCACCTTTGGTTATCAATCTAATCATTAATAAATTCAATAATAATTGCCATTATTTTCTTTTTCTTTCAAAAAAAATATAAATTTGCCATAGGTAATTGGTAGACCAATCTTCTGGTCGACCAATTTTGACAGTTCATAAGTCTCACAACTAACTATATAAAAACGGGTAATTGCCCAATATTAATTGTTGAAAATGCAAATTAATAAACAGGAAAGCTATGCCCATTAGGAAGGTCTTTTCGCTTTCATTATTAGAATTTATGAAACTGATCCTATGGCTTTAATTATTTATTAAACATTATTTCACATAATTTTTCACTAAAATAAAATCGAAATGAATTTAAAAATTACCCTAATTTTCATTGGAATGCTGATATTCAGTATACCGATGTTGGCCCAGGATGGTTATCCATTATCTGGTACTGTATCGGATGCAGATGGCCCCTTAATTGGTGTCAACGTTCTAGTTGCCGGGACAACAATGGGAACTGCTACTGATATTGATGGAACATTTAAAATCAATGTAAAGCGTGGAGACGTTCTTAACTTTACGTACACTGGTTATGAGCCACAATCTATCGAAGTAACCGATCAAAAATCAATCGCGGTAATGATGGGAGAAGATGCTAGTCTCTTAGATGAGGTAGTAGTCGTTGGTTATGGTTCACGAAAGAAATCTCACGTTACAGGTGCGATCGCACAGGTAGAAGGTGGTGATATTGCTGCAGTTCAAGCTGCACGTGTGGATGATGCATTAGCCGGAAAGCTAAGTGGTGTTTTAATCCAGAACCAAAGTGGTGAGCCAGGTGCTGATCCCAAGATCCAGATTCGAGCTGCTTCTTCTCTTTCAGGTGATTCTAATCCATTGATTGTAGTGGATGGTTACCCGATTACTGGAAGTTTAGCTACCGTTAATCCAAACGATATTGAAAGTATTGAGGTACTGAAAGATGCTGCTTCAGCTGCTATCTATGGTTCTAGAGGGGCTAATGGTGTTGTATTGGTTACCACCAAACAAGGAAAGTCTGGTAAAGCACAGTTTAGTTATGCTGGTTATACAAGTATCTCTCAGAAATATGTAAAGGATATTGAAATGCTTAAAACTGCTGGCGAATGGGCTGCAGATTTACAGACGTCTGATTATGATCTTTCTGAAGTGGATCCAGATTTATTAAAATACAGATTAGATGCACTTGCTGGTGCACCAGATGTAGTAAGCATGGAAGATTGGTTATTTCAAAATGGTAATACACAAAGTCATAATTTTAGTGTACAAGCTGGAAGTGATGATGTAAAAATGTTTGCTTCTGTTGGTTACTTAGATACAAAAGGTATCGTTAGAGAGCAAGGTTTTGAAAGATACAATGCTCGTTTAAATGTAGATGCCAATCTTGGAAATAGATTCAAAGCTGGAGTTTCTATGAATGGTAATTTCAGTCACCAAGAAATTGTTCCTCATGACATGAGAGACCTTTTAAGAGCTTACAGTATTTCTCCAATTTACCATACCGATGCCTCTATCGCATTCGTACAAGAATTGGATGGTAAAAGACAAGCACTTGCTGACAGTGGAAATACAGCTACCAATATTGGTAGAGATTTTGACAACGGTTATAGAGGTGGTGGATTAATTAATTCAAGTATCTATACGCTAAAACCTGGTGATATCGCGCACGATTGGCACTATGGTCGTGAAAGAAATGGTATTGGTGGAACGGGTGATTCTGGTCCTGCTGCTAAGTTTGACAATGCAAGAAGATTTCAAAAGTCCTATTTTGCTAACGTGAATTCTTACTTACAATTTAAAATCATTGATGGCTTAAATATCAAAACTGTTTTAGGTGGAGATTTGAATGATACTAGAGCTTTCTACTACCAAGGAGTTACCGCTGATTCTCGAGAACGAACCAATCAGTCTGACCTTGACCAAACTGATCTTAAAAGATCTTCTATTTTAAGTGAGACTACTTTAAATTATACAAAGCAATTAGGAAAGCATGATGTTGGAGCAGTAGCTGGTGTTGAATTCCAGAACTTCTATATCAGAGGAACTTCTTTAAATGCCACTAATATTCCTTTCGGTCTTCCTTTAAACTACTCGTTTGTAGCACCTGAAGATATTAGAACTAATCTACGACAGGAAAATGTTTCTAGAAGAAGTGTTTTTGGTAGAATTAATTATGCTTACGATAACCGTTACTTAGCTTCTGTTTCAGTACGAAGAGATGGTGATTCTCGTTTTGGTAAGAATAACCGATATGAAGTATTCCCTGCCGTTTCTCTTGGATGGAATGTTCACAACGAAGCTTTTTTCAATTCAAACATCTTATCAGATCTTAAAGTCCGATTCAGTAGAGGAACATTAGGAACGACTTCTTTCTTAGGTTCTTACGATGCATTGAGTCTTTTACAAGCACAAAACACGGCTTTCGGAACAGGATTCTTGATTCCTAGCAATGTTGCAAACGATGATTTAACTTGGCAGACAAACACAGAAACCAACTACGGTATCAACTTTGGCTTCATTGAAAATAGATTCAGAATTGGTGTTGATTACTATACTTCTGATATCGAAGACATGTTGATTAACCAAAGTGTTTCTGAGGTTTTAGGTACTTCTTCTATTGTATTAAATAGAGGTGATGTGAAAAGTTCTGGATTAGAAATTGAAGTAGGAGCAAATGTTATCAATAACAGAGACCTTAAATGGAATGTGAGTGCTAACCTTTCTACCGTAAATACAGAAATCACCAGTTTAGGAGATTTAACTGCATTACCAAATGCAGTATACGGTGGTCCTTCAGGTCGTGGTCCTCAGTTTAGAAACTACGTTGGTGGAGAGATTGGAGAGATGTGGGGATATGAAACTGATGGACAAGTTTCAACGATTCATATTGCAGATCCATCAAGAAATATTGGATTTAGTAGTTCTGAGTACTATGTAATTGACCAAAACAAAGATGGTAAGATTGATGAAGAAGGTGATTATGTAAAACTAGGATCAGCTACTCCTGATTTCTACTGGGGTTTAAACACACAGCTTGGTTATAAAGACTTTGATTTATCATTACAGTTCCAAGGTTCTCAAGGAGCAGAAGTTTACAATATTGACCCGATTTATTGGGAGTCTCAATTTGGTGGTCGATTAAGAGCTAGCTTTGATGCAGTAGATGCGGAAGGTAATAAAGATGGTATTGAAGATGCAACTGGAAGACATTACCAGCAGACTAGAAATGCACACGGTGCACTGGTTCAAGATGCTTCTTACATTGCACTAAGAAATGTTACTTTAGGTTATACACTTCAACCAGATTTTATTGGTAAGATTGGATTAAGTTCTGCTAGAGTATATTTAGCAGCGACGAACTTATTGTACAAAATGGCTGATGGATACACTTCTTTTAATCCAGAAGGGGTGGAAATTACAAACAGTCGTTACCTAGGGCCAACCACTTACGGTTATCAGGAAGGTGCAAGTCCGATTGTAAGAAGCTTTACACTTGGTGTAAATGTTAATTTCTAATATCCAAATTATAAAAAGTAAAATAATTAAATAATGAAAAATTTATATATATTTTTAGGGTTACTGTTGTGCTTTACAGCATGTGACAATGATCTAGACCAGGTGCCACCATTAGAGGCGGAAGCTTCCTCTCTAGAATCTTATAAAGGAGTTTTGAATGCTGCCTATTATTATCAGCAAGCCTCTACAACGCCAATGGCGATTATGGGAGACTTTAGAGCGGATAATATGATGATGTTCGAGGAGCCTTATCCAGCATTTGACAGATTCAATGCAGATCTAGCAGGTGGTGATTTGGCAGGTCAATTCTTCCAACCTTTCTATAGCAATTTGTATAAGTCTATTCTTAGTGCAAATAACGTTATTGAAAATTCTACCGATGACACAGAAATAGCGGAAGCTCAATTTTTAAGAGCATTATCTTACTTCAAGTTGGTACAAGTTTTTGGTGATGTTACCGTGAATACCTCTGCTACTCCTTCTGTTGATGATACATCAATTTTAGCAAGAACGCGTGCGTCTGAAGTTTATACAAATAATATCATTCCTGATTTCCAAGCCGCGATTGCTGGTTTAGATAATTCTGGAATTTCTTCCGGACGTGCTTCAAAACTTGCTGCACAAGGATTATTGGGTAAAGTATATATGGCCCAAAGTAATTACGGAAGTGCTGCAACCATCTTAGGTACCGTTGTGAACGAAGCTAGTGGTGCTGGAGTTGAACTGCAAGAAGATTTTGCAGCTATTTTTGCTGAAGGCGCTGATTTAAATAAAGAAATCATTTTCGCAACACAGTTATCTAGTTCTGTGGAAGATGAATATGGTTTTACTTTATTCCCAGGATGGTTTAGTGGCGGAGATACCAAATCTTTGGAGCCATTAGATCCAGACTTAATTGCTGCTTTTGATGCAAGCCCTGGTGATTTACGTAGAGACTTAACCATTGATGCAGATGCCATGACTGGCCCAAAATGGGGTGGTGGTCTTGAGCAAGATTATATCGAGCTTAGATTAGGAGACGTAGTTCTTTTATTGGCTGAAGCATTAAATGAAACCAACGGTAATGGTGCAGTTGCTCAATTGAATAAGACTAGAAACAGAGCAGGTCTAGGTGATTATACTGGTGCTACTGACCAATCGACGCTAAGACAAGTAATTGCGGATGAAAGAAGATTAGAGTTAGCACTTGAAGGCCAACGATGGTTTGATCTAGTAAGAACTGGAACAGTTGATGCGGAAATGGGACTACCAGTTAATGCAAATTACTACGTATTCCCTATTCCTGATTCAGAAATACTTGCAAGTGATGATGTTATTGTGCAGAATGAAGGATACTAAATTCTAGTAAAAAGCTTAATTTTATAGTT
>CALGJS010000174.1 GCA_937927835.1 uncultured Saprospiraceae bacterium
ATTCCAGCTAGTAGCGTAAGGACATCATCAATCGCTTCCATTCGGCTCGTGTAGTTGGCAGCTACTCCAACAGAGAAAGCTTTTAATTGTGTTTCTATATCAAACTTTACATTGTGTCGGAAACGATATTTTAGAATATTATAATCCGCACTAGAAGTTCTATTGGCTTCCTCATCAAAGATTTTAAATCGAGGATCGGTAAAAGTATAACCAGCTAATAGGGTAGTAGGCATGCCCCATAAATCACCTTGACCACCCATACTCAACTCGAGTCCTCGGATTCGTGTATCACCAATGTTTCGTGCTTGGAAAGCAACCGAAAACCCTACAGCGAAAAGATTAAATTCGATCATGTCTTGGTATTCTGTCCAAAAAGCAGAAGCATCGACGAAGCCACTAAATCCACCGATTTTAAATCCTTGTTTGACGCCAAATTCTCCACTCCAGCCAGTCTCAGAATTTAGCTTTGGATTGGCCGCAATATTCAGTCCAGCGGCTTGGGTGGTAATAAATCTTTCTGCAATAGTTGGATAACGATAACCTTGTCCGAAGGAAGCACGAAGGAATGTTGCAGGACCAATTTGATAGCTGGTTCCTAGTCGAAAAATAGGACGAGACTCTGTTACTTTTCCACCGACCAAGGTATCCTGTTGGAAAATTTCGGGACGCAATTGTGTATTGCGTTCATAACGTACGCCCGCAGAAATATTTAAACGAGTACCGATTTTCTTTTCAAGTTGTAAAAATCCAGCAAGATTATTAGAGGTAAAAGTGGTGTCGCCATAAAGCTCCGCTCGTACATTGGTTCTTGTTCCAACAATTCCTGCAGTAGTAACTAAACCAAGCTTGTCAAATTTTTTCTGGAACTGATATTCTCCGTAATAAAGTTTAGAAGCGTTGGATTGATTTTCTGTATTTTTATTGTCAATATTGTAAAAACGGCCGTGTACTTTATGTCGATTACCAGATTTATCAAAGTAAGTAATAAACGGATCGAGTGTATACCGAAAACGGCGAGAGGGTTCTCCAACTTGTTCAGAAGCGTTAGCGCGGTAAGCACCCGCTTCTCCGTCGAGCCAGTAAAAATAGCTGATGTTTTTGCTGGTATTAAAATTTCCATTCAGACCAAAACTTAAGCGATCCGTAAGTCGGTAGCGGGTACCAAAATTAAATCGTTGGTGGTCTCCATAAGTGTTTTCTCGGTAGCCTTCATTTTTACGAACAAAGCTGCTAAGTACTAAATCAAACTTCCCAATTTTCTGTCGATGTGAGGCGCTGATACCAACGGCGTAAGGTTGATAATTTGTACGCATCTGACAAGTATCCGAGATCGGACCTTGACATAAAATCGGAACAACCGGCTCTTCCGGGTCACCATCCCACCAGATTTTTTCTTCGTCCGCAGGATTTAGATAAGCGGTGTAGAACGTTGAGAATTTAGTGCTAGATTTTGATTTTGCATAAGCTGTTCGGATATTGATAATACCGTTCATGGCAGAAGATCCGTATAGCGCAGAAGCAGCTCCTTTTACGACTTCGATTTGTTCGATATTTTCTACTGCAATATCTCCCCAACTGGTACTACCTGCGTCCGCTTGTAAAATTGGAATATCATCTACGAGTACCAAAACTCTACTTCCGGCACCATAAGACCAACCCGATCCTCCTCGGATATTAGGTTGTCCATCGATGATGTTTACACCCGGAACTTTGTCGAGTACCTGATCTACGGAAGAGGCATTGGTATTATCAATCAAAGTGGGTTTGATGACTTCTAAAGAGACCGTTACTTCTCCCAACGGTTTTTCGTAGCGACCACTGGTGACGGTAGCGGTTTGTAAAATATTGGTGGTTTCCACGAGCTGGAGGCTGAGTTGGAGTGGTTGATTTTCTTTGACTTGGATATCCATCTTTCCTGTTTCATAACCAACATAAGAATAGGAGAGCGTATAATTTCCGGGAGTTAAGTTGAGGTTAAAGTTTCCATCTAAATCGGTGGTCGTTCCCATGTCACCTGCACGGACGGTGGCAGAGATCAATGGCTCTTCAGATTTTTGATCTATAATTTGTCCGGCGACATTGACCGTTTGAGCAAATAGACTGGTAGAAAAGCAGATAAAAATAAAAAGTAGAAATCTGTTGACGAGGGTAAATTTTTTCATAATACTCAATTGTTCGGTTTAACCAATTAGGCAAAAGCTAAAAGTGTTTACGTACTGTAAGGCTGCCAAAAGATAAGAAATAACTAAGTGTATTTATAATTTATAATAAATAGCCAAGTTTTCTTATCGCTGGAAGTGATAAAAATTGAATCCAATTAATGAATAAGGTAAAGTTCTATGTAAGTGTGGGAAAGAAACAACAGGGGCAAAATTAGCGAAATCAAAGCGATATTTTTAGGGGTAAGGGTATTAAAAAAATCTTAAATAAACAATTACCGTCATTTTTAAAGCCGAAAAAGAGATAACTTGCATTCTAAATACTACCTTAGTAATCTAAATTGTCAAAAATATTTAATAAAAAAAATAGATAATGAAAAAAGCTATACTTTTCTTTTTTGCTTCTTTAGCGATAACCTTTTTGAGTGCACAGTCTTGTACACCAGACTTATTATTCCAAGATTCAGCAGCAGGTGTTTATCCTTTGCCTTTTACAGAGGATCGTCCGGATGGTGGGATTCCAAATCCGGCTTGTATTAATGAGCCTTACGAATTTGTGATTACTGTAAAAATACCACCTAGCGTATCATTTAATGGTCTTCAAGTAAATATTGATTCCGTAACGGTGGCTACAACAGGAGCCGTTCAAAATTTACCAGAAGGAATGAGCTATGCTTGTAATCCTCCTACTTGTGTAATCCTTCCTGAGGACCTTTCTTGTATTGTATTATCTGGTACGCCAACGAACCCTGCGGACATCGGTGTAAAAGATATTACCATTAATGCGACGGTATTCGCCGCTAATCCTTTTCCTTCTCTACCAATTGTTTTGCCTGATAATACAGGACAATTTGACGGAGCTGACGGAAATTACTTTTTGGAAGTTCGCGAAGAGGGTGAATGTATGGTGACAAATACAAGAGATTATTTAAATCAACAAATTTCGCTAGTAAATTCTCCAAATCCATTTGGTTACGAAACGACGATTGAGGTTGCTTCACTTTCTCGTGAAGAATTAACTTTCGAAGTTTTTGACCTAGTTGGTCAGCGAGTACACACAGAAAAAGTAACGATTCTTGCAGGAACAAACCGTATTCCTTTTGACGGAAGTCAACTCCAAAACGGAATCTATCACTATAGTTTCTCTAATGGAGAATCCCGTGTTTCTAATAAAATGGTGGTATTGAAATAATTTTAACCATTGTTTTTTAGAGACTGTTCTGTTAAAGTGTGTCAGCGGGCTGGGCTTCCTTTAGGATTTGAGGTGCGGGTGGCAAAATGACACACTTGAAAGAACAATCCCTTATTCAAAATAAAAGTTACGCGCTTCTTATCATTTTGGAAGCGCGTAATTTTCCTTTCTACTTTTCCCACACTACTACATCCAATTGTTTTCCCATACTATTATCTGACTTGCTACAATTGCAAGACAGGATTTTTTTATTGAACAACTTCATTTATTTGAATAACCTAATCAAAGAATTATGAAAAAACTTGGACTAATCTTATCTTTCTTTTGTTTTCTTTTTGGAAATTTAGTTGGACAAAATTGTGAGGAGTGTATTGTGGAATTACCAACTTTACCGGAAGACACGCTTTTTCTTAGTTTGATGCCCGATGGAACTGTCGGTTCTGAGTATACGGATGCATTAAATTTTAGAATGCCGAAGACCACAACGCCTGTCAATGTGATCGATCCAGGAACTCCAGCAGGTTTAGATATTGAAGAAATAACATTGATTTCTATTAATAATTTACCGACGGGACTTACTTGGGAAACAGCACAAACTGAATATTTACCAGACGAAGAAACCGATGGTTGTATTCAATTTTGTGGAACGCCGTTGGTAGCAGATACTTTTGTAGTAGAGATTACGATCGCTGCAAAAGTTTCTATTATCACCCAAACAACTTCTTTTAGATTTACTATGGTGGTTAATCCATCGACCAGTAACACGGATGGTTTTAGTCTATCTAATAATATCAGTTGTGGTCCGACGGAAGTAGAAATTATTAATAATATTCCTTCCAATGGTCAAGATGGAATCAGCTATTTTTGGGATTTTGGAAATGGAAATTCTACGCTTAATGAACAACCAAATACACAAACTTACACCGAGCCAGGCGTCTATCCGATTACCTATGAAGCGATCATTGATACGGTAGGTTATTTGCTGACGAGTATTGAAGTTTTAGAATCTGGTTGTCGAGATATTCCGAGTTTTCCAACTTTTAGTACGGCTCCTGATATGAATATCAAAGTGCTCGATGAAGACGATAATATTTTATTTTTAACTCCAAATTATGATAATACTTTTGCGCCGATTCAAGCAAGTACGAACTTACTTTTAGGCGAAGGAAATTATCGAGTAGAGGTGATTGATGATGATGGTGGATTAAATTTTAATGATGATGAATGTGGAGTGGTTTCTTTTAATCGCTTTACGACCGGTAATCTCGTGGTTGGTGATTTAACGGTACGATTAACGATTGTACATCCAGTAGATACGGTTAATTCTGTGGATTCAGTTATTGTATATGCCGTTCCTGAAATGCCAGAAATTATTGCATTGAATAGTACGGAGTTATGCGGTGGTCAATCCGTTATTTTAGAAACCAATTATGAAGATCGCATTCAGTGGTTTCAAGACAGTATTTTAATTCCAGGTGCTACTGACTTTCAATTAGAAGTAAGCGAAGCGGGAGAATATTATGTTCAATACCTGAGCGAAGTGGGTTGTCCCGCTAGTTCTGAAATTTTGGCGATTAACCTACTAACGCCACCGGCTACTCCAGCTTATGTAAATGAAGAGAATGTGCTGACGCTTTTTAATACAAATAATTTACCAGAAGACTATTCAACTACTTGGTTATTTAATGGAGCAATTTTAGAAGGAGAATTTGGATTGTCTTTATGTATTTTTGAATCTGGAAATTATACTTTATCTGTATTAGATGAAATGACGGGTTGTTCAAATAGTTTTACCTTGAATGTTCCTTACGATCCAACTGCACCTTGCTTGACGACGGATATCTCCGAAAACAGCCTTGCCGAATTGATGATTTTTCCAAATCCATTTCATCACCATCTAACCATTCAACGAAATGAATTAGGAGAAGAAATGACGATTCGGATTTATAATGGAACCGGACAATTGATCTTAGATCAGCACTGGTCAGCTGGAACAAATCAGCTTAATTTAACGACAGAGAACTGGATGAACGGTGTTTATTTAATAGAAATGACGACTGCTACCGAAAGAAGCGTAGAAAAAATAGTCAGATTTTAGATAAAGGCTTAACAAAATGTCCCAAATTCTGTTTATTATTTAGATTAATAGTGCGGTACCTTTTAGAAAAATAAGTCTAGAACGCATTTTTTGCTAGTTGGCTGGTTTGCCTGTTGGCTAGTTAGCTTCCCTCTATCGTATTTTACATAAAAGGGAAGCTAACTAGCCAACCAGCAAACAGGCTAACTAGCGGTGATTCTAGCCTATCATATACAAATTAAAAAGTTACCGAACCATTATCATAAATCTAAATAATAAATGGAATTACAGCGAGAAGTAGATGTGACTTTGAGAAGTCGAGTAAAAAAATTATTAGAAGGGCTTTCTGAAGGATTGTATGAGCGAGAGCAGCCGATGAATTTAGCTTTTTTAACGGCGGTTGCAGGGGAGAGTATCTTTTTGCTGGGACCTCCGGGTGTAGGAAAAAGTTTGATTGCTCGTAGATTGAAGTTTGCTTTTCGAGACGGTATTTCTTTTGAATACTTGATGAGTAAGTTTAGTACACCGGATGAGATCTTTGGACCTATTTCTATCAAAAAACTAAAAGAAGAGGATCAATATGAACGACTCACCGAACGGTATTTACCGGGAGCGAATATTGTTTTTTTAGATGAAATTTGGAAAGCAGGACCGGCTATTCAAAATGCCTTATTGACCATTCTAAATGAAAAAATATTTCGAAATGGCGCTGAAGATATTGATGTAAATATCCGCGGAATTATTACCGCTTCCAATGAACTACCACCACGTAATCAGTCTCTCGAACCTATCTGGGATCGTTTTTTACTTCGATTAGAAATTGGCAATATTAAAAAACGAAATCAATTCGTAGAGATGATCGTCGATACACGAGATGTTTATAAGGACGAGATTGTGGATGATTTAAAACTAACCAACGCAGAACTGGATCAATGGTCGGCAGTGATTGATCAAATCGAGGTGCCAGCCGAAGTATTAAATACCGTTCAGCTAATCACCGCTAAAATTGATGAATATAATAGTCATCCCAACCACGCAGACAATCCGATAAAAATTTATGATCGCCGTTGGAAAAAGATTATTCGATTGCTTCGAACGTCTGCCTTTTTGAACGGACGAAAAAAGGTCGATTTAATGGATTGTTTTCTGATGGAACATTGTCTTTGGAATTTTCCTGTTCATCGAGAAGTAATCCGAGAAATGCTGATAGATGCGATTCGTAAACATGGTTATACGATGGTCGTTAATCTACAAAATCTCAAAAAGGAGGTAGCAGATTTTGAAGCAGATGTCAAACAAGAAACACAAGTACCTTATGTTTCTACGATCGCTCAATTAATGCCGATTAATGAAAGATTTTATAAAATTGATAAAAAGGTAAATCAGTTTAAAGGCAACATGATGACGATTGAACAGTTTCGAAAATTATCATTGGAAGACTATCAAATCACCAATTATTATGACGAGGCCGAAAACTTAATCAACCGAATCAAAACCAAACGCGGACTCTCTGAGAATACCATCGATGTTTCTTATAGCGATACGATTTATACGTTTCCTTTGGTGACCCAACAAAAAGAAAGTACCGAAATTATTTTTAAGCAACCCCATAAAGTAATCACCAGTTTTTGGGATGAACGCCTCGAACGGTTGAATAAATATATCGCTGCACAACAAGCAAAGATTAGCGAGAATGCTCCAACTGAAATGAACCACCTTGCCGGAAATTTATTCGTTGATAAAGAACGTGCGGAAATCGTTCGGAGTAATCTTGAGGAAGTAAAAGCTGCTCTGGAAAACCTATCATTACGATTGGAGAAATTAGCCTTTTCCTACCAAAAAGAGAATTAAATGCAAAAGGATATCGCTGCCATATTAGAAGAGGAATACGATCGGTTTATCGAATTTGGCAATTTGCTAGATCGAAAAACCAGAAAGTATCTCGTGACTTATTTTAAACATAAGCTAGATGGGTATGCTTACGATAACCCTAAAATCAACGATCAATATTTTGAATATTTTATTTCGGCCTTAGATGATATTTTTGGAATAGAGGATCTGCTTTTACTTTGCGAAAAAAATGAATTGATTACCAAACAAGTAGTGCTAGATACGCTATACTGGATACGCAAAACTTTTAAAAAATTAGCGACTAAACATCCTTATGATACCGAAGTAGATCGACTCTCTGGTTGGTCGGTAACGCCTTTAAAAATCTTTCGGATTCGTCGAGCACACCTGATTGCTTTTATTCGTGAAACCTATCCGCGAGAACAATTGGATATTGATTTTTACGATGCACAATTCAATACTTATTTCCAAAAAGAAGAAGGGACGCATACCGAAGCAGAAAAAGAAAAATTTGAATTGGTTGTCACGGATTTATTGTCGCAGTGGGATGCATTATTGCAAGGGAAGATTTTGGTTTATCAATTAAAAAAACTACAGGAGGAAGGAGAGCAATTTACGCAATTACTAGAAGCGAAAGTCAACGAGTATAAACAGCTTCTTTCGATGGTAACTCCTTTTACCGATTATTTGGGTTGGGATTTGTCACGAGATTTATGGCAGGATACTAGTTTTGATGTTTTAAAAAAATACAATGATTTTCTAAAAGAAGAATCTTCTATTCAAGAGTTAGCGGATATTCTTGGAAATATGCGCGCGGCAGAAATTGAAATAGAAGAAGAGACTTTTGAAAAAACGATTATTCGAAAAGAATGGAAAGTAGATGAAACAGCTAAAGCAGAAATTGTCGGTATTCATGAAAGTCAAGATTTAAGTAATCTCGTGAGTTCAGAAGTTGGCTTGTTGAGTGATGTAGCAACGGAGGATTTATTTCTGAAAAAATATGCAGATAAAAACTTGTTAACCTTCCGTTATGAAGACCGAAAACTAGTGACCAGTAATGATCAAGAAATGGAAGTTTTTCAAAAGGTTAGACAAAAAGAAAAAGGACCGTTTATCATTTGCGTAGATACCAGTGAATCAATGAAAGGTCGTCCAGAACAACTCGCGAAAGCAATTTGTCTAGGTATTTTAAAGATGGCGATTCGTGAAAATAGAAGAGCTTATCTGATTAATTTTTCCGTTGGAATTCAAACTTTAGATCTCTATGATATTGCTAACTCAATTGATGATATCGCCAAATTTTTAAGAATGTCTTTTTATGGTGGAACCGATGCTTCACTTGCGTTGTATGAAGCCTTGCGTCAACTCAAAAATCAAAATTACGAAGATGCAGATGTGTTGATGATCTCAGATTTTGTGATGTATAAAATTGACGATGATGTACTGGCTGATATTCGATTTCATCAACAAAATAAAAATACCGAATTCCATAGCCTCACCTTGAGCGATGAACCCAACAGTGAGATTTTAGCCCGCTTTGACACCAATTGGATTTATGATCCAAAACAAAAAGGAATTGTAAGAGAACTAACACGTGGTCTCGCCACCATCGGACTAGATCGTTAACGCAACCAACCTTGCTTGATCATTCGTTTAGAATAGAATAATAAAAGGATAGCAATCAGTAAAATCATTCCGGGCATGATCATCGCACTGACCGCCGCGTCTTTCATCATTCCACTGATAAAGAAAATATAAGTTTGCTGAACAAGCACGCCAATCAAACTCAATAGAAAAACTGGATGCGCCCATTTTTTGCGAAGCCATAAACCAACCGAACCAAAAGTTCCGGCAAAGACTGCAACTGCAAAACCAGCCGTAGCCCAGATAGGTGTATTCTCATAAAGCATCCGTTCCGCCTCAGGCATCGCTGCCAGTGTTGCTTCAGACATTTTTATTTGCATAAAAAAAGCAACCAACCCCATAAAATTCCAAACAATTGCTAAAATGGCAACCACCTTAAACCAAGTAGGTGTCTTTTGTATATCTGTATTATCCATAAATTTTATTTTGTCAATTAATCCGCACATCCGCACATCAAAGAATCCGCACAGCAAAGAATCAACCAATAATCTCATCCAGGACCATCCCAGCCACTGACGCCGTTAAAAAGCATGCAATGGTTCCACCGATCAAAGCTTTGATTCCAAGTTCGGTGAGGGTAGGACGTTGCTCAGGACAAATCGCGCTAATTCCACCAATCTGAATTCCGATAGAACTGAAATTAGAAAAACCACAAAGAGCGTAAGTAGCAATGACGATTGATTTAGGAGATAATTGATCTTTTATGATATTCAGATCGATGTAGCCAACCACCTCGTTGACGGCCGTCTTTTTTCCTAACAAAGAACCTACTAAAATCAGATCTTCGGAAGGGGTACCCAATAACCAGGCAATAGGAGAAAAAATAAGTCCCAGAATAGATTCGAGATTAAGGGTAGCAAAACGTCCATCCGTAAAACTGTTGACGACTCCATTCAGTCCAGTAAAACCACCGAACCATCCTAAAATGGCATTGACAAAAGCAACTAGCGAGATGAAAACGAGGAGCATGGCGCCAACGTTGACTGCTAATTTTACACCGTCTGTAGTACCAATAGAAATAGCATCCAGTAAGTTATTACCAAGTCTTTCTTTTGGAATGGTTACGGAGCGATCAACTTCTTCTGTTTCAGGATATAAAATCTTTGCAGCAACAATAGCCGCAGGAGCGGAGATAATAGAAGCGGTCAAAAAATGTAAGGCATATTCAGGTCCAAGTATGGAGACACAAAGTGCAAAGATACCTCCGGCAATGGTCGCCATTCCACCCGTCATCAAACACATGATTTCGGATTTGGTCATCTTGTCTAGGTAAGGTTTGATCACCAAAGGTGCTTCGGTTTGTCCAATAAAAACATTGGCTGCCGCAGCTAGACTTTCTGCTCCAGATAGTCGCATGACTTTACTCATTCCTTTGGCAAAGACGTAGATGATTTTTTGTAGAATACCAAGATAATAAAGGATCGAGGTGAAAGCCGCAAAGAAAATGATGGTTGGTAATACCTTAAAGGCAAACATATAACCCATTTTGAAAAGTTGCATTTTTGTATCTGGAGCGACTGGCATTTTTGTCCCTGGAGGAGCTGCACCGTTCATTTCATTGACGAGCCAAGCACCATCGGGCCAGGCACCAAATAAAAAGATTGCACCTGCATCAGCATAACTCAGCAATGCTACGAATCCATCTGAAACTAATTTGAATCCATCATAGATAAAATCTACCTTTAGAATTAAAAGTGCTAATACTATTTGCAGGGCAATTCCGGAAAGTACGAGTTTCCAGTCGATTGCTTTTCGGTTGGCACTCAATGCATAGCAAATAGCGAGCATAGAGACTATTCCAATCAGTCCGCGGACAATATCTGTCAGTATATCCATAGTAAGGTTAGTTGTACATTTGTTTGTTCTAAAGCTTTAAAAGTGTAAAGTAAGGAATGTCTTTGAATTAATCCTAAAACTAATGGCCAAATATTTTTAGCTTTGTAGCTTTAAAAGTGTTAAGAAACACCAGAATTAAATAATCAATCGTTTAAATTCTATCGTCAATGAGATAGAAGACCGAAACGATTATAAAGAGTGGATACTCCGAAAATAATGAAAAGAAAACCCTATTTGATTGGAATTGTCGGTGGCTCCGGTTCTGGTAAGACGACGTTAATTCGTGAATTAAAAAAAGCATTTTCTACTAAAAAGGTTTGTGTCATCTCTTTGGATGATTATTATTATCCACAGGATAAGCAAAAGGTAGATACAAATGGGATTATTAATTTTGATCTGCCGGGAGCAATCAATAAAAAAGAATTTTTAGCAGATCTAAAATTATTGATCAAAGGAAAATCCTGTGAGCGAGTAGAATATACTTTTAATAATAAAAAAGCAAAGCCAAAGAAAATCGTCTTACGACCTGCTCCTATTATTATCGTAGAAGGACTTTATATTTTTCATTATAAAAAAATTAATGCTTTACTCGATCTTCGAATTTTTGTTCATGCAAAAGAAAATGTAAAGTTGATCCGACGAATCATTAGAGATAAGACCGAACGAAATTATCCGTTGGAAGACGTATTGTATCGATACGAACACCATGTTTTGCCAAGCTTCGAAAAACATATCAAACCTTATAGTGAATCTGCGGATATAGTGATTAATAATGATAAAAATTATCACGAAGCATTTAAGATGTTAAAGACTTTTATTAAGAATAAAGTTTGAAAAAATAGTATTGTATTTTTTTGCCTGTTGGCTAGTTAGCTGGTTGGCCAGTTGGCTTCCCTTATTCGTGAAATACGTTAGAGGGAAGCTAACTAGCTAACCAGCCAACAGGCTAACCAGCAAAATAATTTTCTAGTTTTCTTTTATGCACGCTTAGGTTATTTTAAGAAATATCAAACCAGTCTAAAACTAAATCATGATTAAACGCCTTCTTCTTTTAAGTTTTTTTATGTTGAGTTTGACGCTTGTCGCTCAAGCACAACTACAAAAAGGAAGTTGGATGATCAATGGGGAATTGCGACAGGAGAATTTTTCTTTTCCTAGTGCTCCCCCAGAATCCTTAAACAGTTTTAATTTACGACTTGCACCAGAGCTTTCCTATATGGTGACCAATCACTTGATGTTGGGTGGAAAGTTGAGTATTGGATTAGGTGGAAATATAGAACGAAGATTTGCACCAGTTAGTCAGTCATTATTTGTTCGACACTATTTTAAGCAGCTAGATAATTTATTTTTATTTTATGGTGGAGAATTTTTGTTTAATAAAAGTACGGTTACGGAAAATGGGGGAGGTAGTCGAACTTTTCAAAGCCGTTCTGGATTGCTACAAGGTGGCGTCCAAGCGTTTTTACAGAACGCAATTAGTATAGAATTTCTATTTAATTATCAAATGATTTCTTGGCAAAGATCTGTACCACGAGATTGGGAATTATCAGAAGGGATACCACTGCGACTAGAAGGACGACTACAGTTTTTTATTCACCGAAAAGATAAAACAGGATCAACCAAAAGGGACTATCGTTTTTATCCTGGCAATTGGTTGATTGGAGGAAATTTCGGATTGGGAGAAAACGATTTTTTTCGACCTGAGATTCAACGCTTTTGGGGAAGCGGTTGGACGACTGGAATGCGGTTAGAGACTGCTATAAATTTGTCTAGGCGAATTGGAGCATTGGGTTTTACCCCGCTAGTTCGAAAATATTTCCGACCAGAAAAAAAAGGAAAACCATGGCTGCAAGTAGGAGCCGGTATTCGTGGGAATTATAGAAGAGTGCGAAGTGCAGAGACAAGAGATTTTTGGTGGACGACT
>CALGJS010000175.1 GCA_937927835.1 uncultured Saprospiraceae bacterium
ACGATATACTTTATCCGCCGCATCACCACTTGCAAATACCCCTTCGATATTGGTATGAGAAGTTCCAGGTACTACGGTAAGATAGCCTGTTTGGTCCATATCTAACCAATTTTTAAAAATATCTGTATTTGGCTTGTGGCCGATGGCAACGAAAAATCCTTTAACAGGAATTTCAGAAGTTTTTTGTGTCTTGTTATTGATCACTTTAACAGCAGTCACTTCTTCTTCTCCTAAGATCTCGACTGTTTCTGTGTTCCAGTGAATTTCAATATTTTCGGTTTTCTTAACTCGATCCTGCATGATTTTAGAAGCACGCATTTCGTCTCTTCGAACGATCAAGTGTACCTTTGGGCAAAGCTTAGCAAGGTAAGAAGCTTCTTCTGCAGCAGTGTCTCCACCACCTACAACGGCTACTTCTAATCCTTTGTAGAAAAATCCATCACAAACCGCACAAGCAGATACGCCTTTATTCATTAGCTTTTGCTCAGAAGGCAATCCTAACCATTTAGCGCTTGCTCCAGTAGAGATAATTATTGAATCTGCCGTAATCTCTTGGCCTTTTTCGGTCCAAACTTTATGAACTGGTCCCGTAAAATCAACTTTAGTGATCAATTCATAGCGAATATCCGTATTAAAACGTTCCGCTTGAGCGCGAAAATCATCCATCATTTTAGGTCCCATGATTCCTTCAGGGTAACCAGGATAGTTTTCTACGTCTGTTGTAATCATCAATTGTCCACCCGGTTCCATTCCTGTGAATAGCAGTGGTTTCATGTTTGCGCGCGCTGCGTAGATGGCAGCTGTATATCCTGCTGGTCCAGATCCAATTATTAGGCAATTTACGTGTTCAGCCATTTTTTATTAAAATATTAAGAAGTTAATGAATTAGACCGCAAAAGTAAGCAGAACAAAGGGAAATCACATATTACAGAGACAATTATTTCGTTATAATGTCATATCCTAAGGGAATTCACCGAACCGATCATGGTCGTTCTTTGTTTTTACTATACGATCTTTGTATATTTAGATTATCAATACGAATCAGGAGTTAAAGTTAAGTTTAAGTTTAAAATTGCTATTTGCATTTTGCTATTGGCTATTTGCTTCACTCAATCGCGCCTGCCGAAAGCAGTATTAAAGGGAGCAAATAGCAAAAGGCCAACAGCAAATGGCAAAAAAGATGCTGTTCAATTAGAATGATATCGTTACACTTAACTATTCTGATTATTTTTTAACCACTGATTCGTATTATCACTTAACAAAAACAGATTTAAAAATGTTGCTATCCATCTATCCTATCAGTTTTACAGTCTGTCTTGTGGCACTCATTTCGTGGTTTTATTTTAAGAATAACGCCACTTTAAGTAAAATTTGCGGCATTGGTTTCTTTGGAGGCCTAGCTACTTATTTGCTAAGTATCTATCTCGCAGATGCAGAAACAAGCTATAAGCTGATGATTGTTGCTCGTGATTTAGCTATTATCGGCGGTGTCGGCTACTTTTTTGGTATGATTGCCAAGAATAAACTCGTTTTCTTCGCCTTTCTAGCCTTATTATACGGTGCTTTACAGTATAAGTTTACAGATGTTTTAAAAAATACTTTCGTAGAAAAAATTACCTGTGAATTTCCTGTAGGTGGCAACAAAGACGCTAATTCTGTCGAATTATTGGTGGAATTAAAGCCTAATTCCGGAGTAGAAAGTCTAAAAGACTTAGCGGACGGATACGGATTACAGTTAAAAACTGCCTTTTCTCCTAAAGATGGAGCCATCACAGACTTGGACGATTATATTACCGTTGATATCCCAGAAAGCGAATTAGCAGCTACTGAAAATATTATTTTTCTACTTCAGAGACATCCTTCCGTAGAATGGGTAGAACAAAATGATGTTTACCAACTCGATGTGATGGAAACCATTCCCCAAAAGCGAGCTCCAAGAGATTTGAAAAAATTTGGGCTAAATGATCCGAATTTGAAAGATTTGTGGGGATTTCAAGAAATGCATGTTGATGCACTCTATTCTTATCTTAAAAAGAATAAAATTAAACCTAAGAAAAAGGCACGTATTTATATCCTTGATACGGGGGTAGATTCACAACATGAGGATCTAAAAGACAACTATAATTCTTTTAATAGACAGTATGATAATGACCCTATGGGTCACGGAACGCACTGTGCAGGAATTGCTGCCGCCGTGTCCAACAACGGAATTGGAGTCGCTTCTTTCTCTCAAAACAATGAATTTGTAGAAGTAACCAGTATCAAAGTATTAAGTGCTCGTGGAGGCGGAACACAACAAAGAATTCTAAAAGGAATTATCAAAGCAGCCGATAATGGAGCCGATGTTATCTCAATGTCACTGGGTGGTCGTACTGGAGATAAAGGTCAAAAGGCCTATCAAGAAGCAATTGAATATGCGAATAAAAAAGGAGCCATCGTCATCGCTGCTGCTGGTAATAGTAATGACAACGCAAAGTTTTATTCTCCGGCAAATGCGCCCGGTGCGATTACTGTTTCTGCTTTAGATTCGGATTTAAACCGAGCAGTATTTTCTAATTATATCCATGAAGTAGATTATGGAATTGCAGCTCCAGGAGTTAATATTTATTCTTCTATTCCTGGAAATAAATATGCTTCTTTTAATGGAACTTCGATGGCGACACCTTATGTGGCGGGTCTAGTTGGATTGATGAAAAGTATTCGTCCTGACCTAACCACAAAGCAGGTACACGATATCTTAAAAAAGACCGGTGATAAAACAGGGAACACCAAAGAAACGGGTCCTTTTATTCAACCTGCCAAAGCGGTAAAAGCCGTCGTAGAAATGAATAAAGGAATTAGGTTGAAAAGACTGTTGGGTAGTTCTCTATTGCTTCCTACTACTCCGAATATTAATTAACAAAAACATGTCTCTAGACAAACAAAATATTTACAGAAAAATAATACTCCTGACGGCGCTCGTCGTTGGGAGTTTTTGTATTGGAATTAGTTCTGCGTCCGTACCTAGTTATCTAAATATTACAGAGTCCCCTGTTCCGAAACCAGATAGCGTGACCGTTTATCTTTTCTTTCGTATCGATTGTAAAATTTGTGAATACTATACTAGAGATTTAGAAAAATTATACGAGCAGTATAAAGAAGCTAATATCAGTTTCGTGGCCGTCTTTCCAAACTTTATGGATAAGCCACCAGCGATTGAACGTTACTGCAATAAATTCGGATTACCTTTTTCAACAAAAACAGATTATTCAAAAAGGTTGACTAAGAAATTTAAAGCAACGGTTACTCCTGAAGTTGTGGTTTATAATGAAAATAAAGAGACCGTTCTTTATCAAGGAAGAATTGATAATACTTATTATCGACTTGGTAGAAAGCGGAGTGTTACGACTTCTTCTGAATTGGCTACTGTTTTAGAAAAACATGTTAATGGTGAGGTTATAGAGGTGGCTTTTGCGCAGGCGGTTGGGTGTTTTATTCAGTAGGGATAATGGGCAACGTAGAGACAAGGCATGCCTTGTCTCTACGTTGCCCATTACCCTTACCTCACCTGATCCAACCGCGTTTTCAAATCCTCAAAACTAGCATAACCATTAGCAATCAAATGCAGTTCCTGGCCTTTACGAACGACCACCGAAGGGTAACCACGAATTCCCCATGATCGGTTTAGTTGAAAATCTTGTTCCGTTAATTTTTTAGCAGTAGGCGAATTAAAAAACTCAGAAAACACTTTATAATCCATGTCTAATTTCTCACAAATAGGCTGGTAAAACTCCACCTCGTTAGGATCATTATTTTTAACATAAAAATGATGCTGTACCAATTCGTAGAATGACAATGTTTTTTCCGGATTCATCTGACGGGCCGTAACAATCGCACGACAAGATGGCTCCGTATCATAATTAAAATTTTCCTTTTCAAATAAATCCATCGAAAACGGCTGTCCACTTCGCTGATTCACTTCCTCCCAATGGTGCTTCAGGAAACCTTTAAATTCCTCATTCCACGCATCTCCCCCACCCGGTCGTAATCCACCCATGACCAACCGAAACGGAACACCAATAGATTTACCATACCTTTCTAAAGCATTCAATTGCGGAGAAATTCCCCAACACCAACTACACATTGGATCTCCTACATAAATAATTTCTGTCTCTCCATCAAAAGCTACCGCTTCGATTTTGTCATCTTTAAAGTCTGGAATTTCGCATAATCCAGTAACAGGATCACAGTTAATTTGAATATCTGGCGTTGCCATATTTTGCGCTTTTATAAAAAATGGAAAGAAAAAAATTAGAAAGAAGGTAAATGCTGATCTCACTTGTTTATTATTTTTCTTGGAACACCTTGAAAGTATAACTTGTTTAAAATTATTAATCTTTTTTGCTAAATTTGAAAAAATTAAATAATTATACTTATGCCACCAATCATCAAAAACGTTCTTGCCGTCTTCTTAGGATGGCTTGGAGGAAGCGCCGTCAATATGAGTCTCATCAATGTCGGTTACCAAAAATATCCTATTCCCGGAGTTGACCCATCGGACATGGAAGCCTTAGCAGCAGTTATGCCTACCCTTTCTAATGAGTATTTTATCTTTCCTTTTTTGGGCCATGCTTTAGGTACCTTAGTTGGAGCCATCATCGCTGGAATCATCGCCCCAACTAATAAAATGAAATATGCTTTAGTAGTTGGTGTGCTCTTCTTACTAGGCGGATTGGTTGTCAATTATATGCTACCTGGTCCAACTTGGTTTGCCATACTAGATATGGTAGCTGCTTATATTCCGATGGCTTGGTTGGGAGGGATGATTGCTACGAAAATTTCAAAATAAAATAGAAGCTAGAAGATATAACGAATGTTTCAAAACAAAACCAACCTAACTATTTTAGGTGCATTAGCCGTTACCGCTCTCATGAACTTTCCTCGACTTTTAATTACACTTCGAGGAAGCGAGTTGGCTACTTCATTTGGATTAACATTGGAA
>CALGJS010000176.1 GCA_937927835.1 uncultured Saprospiraceae bacterium
TTTTTTTGAAATATAAATTTCAACAATGTAAGTTAAATTACACTTGACTTTAATTAGGGTCCTTTTCATTTATAAAATTCTTCAAATTTAACTGTTTTCTATTTTTTCCTAGTGGCATTTGAGTTTTGAAATTTTATTACGGTGAACAAAGTTACCAAACTTATTCTTAGTATTATTTCTATTGCCTTTGCAATTTCATATTAAATGGAGACCTTTGCAATCTAAATTTTTAAAATTATGACTAAAGAATCCAGAACTAGAAGTATTCTCAAAGCAATCTCTTGGAGAATAATCGCTAGCGCTACCACCTTTACATTGGCATATTTAATATTTAGTAATTCTGATTGTGATGATGTTTTAGAAAAATCTTCTATGGTAGCTATTGCTGAATCTCTTATCAAATTAGTCATCTACTATTTTCATGAAAGAGCCTGGCAAATGGCTCCTCGTGGTACCGTCAGAAAGATCATTGGTAAAGAAGAAAATATAGAGGATTAATATTAATATCTGACCTTCATAAACGATTTATATTTTGGAAAATCATATACACCCTATCTTTGACCGATTACTTACTCGGCAGGATAGAGAAAGACGTTTACAACAAAATAGCAAGGTACTTTGGTTAACAGGGCTATCTGGCAGTGGAAAAAGTACAATTGCAGAAGCGCTAGAGCGTAAATTACACAATAGTGGATATTTTGCTCAAGTGCTGGACGGAGATAATATTCGTTCAGGGATTAACAGTAACCTAGGATTTTCACTCGAAGATCGACAGGAAAATATTCGACGAATTGCCGAAATTGGTAAATTATATCTTAATAGTGGCATTATTACGATTAATTCCTTTATCAGCCCTACGGTAGAAATTCGTAATTTTGCAAAACAAACCATTGGCGAAGAAAATTTTATTCAAGTTTATATCAATGCACCAATTGAAGTTTGTGAACAAAGAGATGTAAAAGGTCTCTACCAAAAAGCCCGTAAAGGTATCATTAAAGGCTTTACTGGTATCGATTCTCCTTACGAACCTCCAGTTAACCCTGCCATCGAAATTAGAACTGATCAGCTTTCTCTTGAAGAGAGTGTTGACAAAATTTTCAATTATATCAATCCTATTTTAAAATACAGCAAATAATGGATTATCAACTAAATCATCTCAGAGAACTAGAATCTGAGTCTATCTTTATTCTACGGGAAGTTGCCGCTCAATTTGAAAACCCTGTATTGATGTTTTCCGGTGGAAAAGATTCTATTCTTATGGTTTATCTAGCTCAAAAAGCCTTTTACCCTGGAAAAATTCCTTTTCCTTTACTTCATATTGACACTGGTCATAACTTTGATGAAACGATCGCTTACCGGGACGCACTCGTAGAAAAGACAGGAGCAAGACTTGTGGTAGGTTCTGTGCAAGAAGCCATCGATAAAGGAATGGTGGTAGAAGAAAAAGGTGTCAATGCGAGCCGTAACGGACTTCAAACAGTAGCCTTACTAGAAGCACTGGAGAAAGGAAAATATGATGCAGCGCTTGGTGGTGCTCGTCGTGATGAAGAAAAAGCTCGTGCAAAAGAACGATTCTTCTCTCACCGAGACGAATTTGGTCAGTGGGATCCAAAAAATCAACGTCCTGAACTTTGGAATCTTTTCAATGCTAAAAAACAGTATGGAGAGCATTTTCGGGTTTTCCCGATTAGTAACTGGACAGAATTAGACGTATGGCAGTACCTAGCAATGGAGGAAGTTGAACTTCCTAGCCTATACTACGCTCACAAAAGAATGGTATTTGAACGAGATGGTGTTTTACTAGCAGATTGTGATTATATCCAAAAGAAACCAGGAGAAGTGGTTAAAGAAATGATGGTACGTTGTCGGACGATCGGAGACATGACTTGTACAGGCGTTTGGGCTTCTAATGCTACGACTACAAAGGATATCATCGAAGAGGTCGCTACGACTCGTATGACAGAACGTGGTGGAAGAACGGATGATAAAAGAAGTGAAACAGCCATGGAGGATAGAAAGAAGAAGGGGTATTTTTAGAAAAGAAGCTAGTTGGCTTGTTAGCTATTGGCTAGTTGGCCCTCATCTATCGCATTAGGTTTTGCTTTTAAAAAATTTATGATGAGAAATTTTAGATTATTAGATTGCTGGAAGCTAGGAATGAAAATAGTCAAACTCACTTACATACTTTTAGAAAAATTACCCTCATCGGAAAATTTTAGCTTAAGATCGCAAATGTCTAGAGCTGCGATTTCTATGCCCTCCAATATTGCTGAAGGTTGCGGCCGAAATAGTAAAAAAGAAATGGGAAGATTTTTTGAAATCGCGGTCAGTTCAGCCTTTGAGCTAGAAACACAATTACTGGCTGGCCAACTTATTGATTATTTCGATCAGGAAGACATTAATAACCTATTACCTATAATTCATGATTTTCAAAGGAAAACAAATAGTTACCGTTTAAAAATATTAAGTTAATATCATAAAAATTAAAAACTGCTAGAAAGTAATAAGCCAGTTACATTGTTCTCGTATTTTAACTACGATAAAAGAGCAGCCAACTAGCTAATAGCTAACTAGCCAACAAGCTAACAAAAATGGATTATCAATCTTCAGAATTATGCCGTTTCACCACTGCTGGTAGCGTGGACGACGGAAAAAGTACACTCATCGGCCGTATGTTATATGATTCCAAATCGATCTTTCAAGATCAAATGGAGCAGATCGAAGCAAGTAGCCTTAGACGTGGTGAAAGTGAAGTGAACTTAGCTTTATTAACAGACGGACTTAAATCAGAGCGAGAGCAAGGAATTACGATCGACGTGGCTTACCGTTATTTTGCGACGCCAAAAAGAAAGTTTATCATTGCTGATACACCTGGTCACATCCAATACACTCGTAACATGGTAACGGGTGCCTCCACTGCTAACGTAGCACTTGTACTTGTAGATGCACGTAATGGGGTAGTTGAGCAAACTCGCCGACACGCAATTATCGCTTCTCTTCTACAGATTCCACACCTTGTTGTTTGTATTAACAAAATGGACTTAGTCGATTACAAAGAAGATGCTTACGAAAAAATTAAAGAGGATTTTGAAAAATTTGCCGCTAAACTAGACGTCAAAGATGTTCACTTTATTCCAATCTCAGCACTAAAGGGTGACAATGTGGTACACCGTTCCAAAAAAATGGATTGGTACGATGGTTCTACTTTGATGTACTACTTAGAGAATGTACACATTGCTAGTGATTACAACTTTATCGACCCTAGATTCCCAGTACAATACGTGGTACGACCTAATACAGATGAACACCACGATTACCGAGGATATGCTGGAAGAATTGCTGGTGGTATCATGAAAAAAGGAGATGAGGTAATGGTTTTACCTTCTGGTTTTACTTCTAAAATCAAAAAAATCGACAGTTTTGATGGAGAACTTCAAGAAGCTTTTCCTCCAATGTCCGTAACGGTATTACTAGAAGATGAGATTGATATTAGTCGAGGAGATATGATCGT
>CALGJS010000177.1 GCA_937927835.1 uncultured Saprospiraceae bacterium
GCTTGAAGGTGGTCTTAGAATTACTTTTACCGATTATATTGATGACGTAAGTCTTACTTACCCTGGGCGAGAGCTACTACTGGAAAATGGGGGAGAAATAGTTGCGGATCTTTCTGATCGCTCCTTGGATGGTAGGTCAGCTGGCACGAATAGGGGAAATGCTGGTGTTAATGACTATTATTTCTTTGCCGGATTGACCATTTCTTATAACTTTTTGGATAATGGTTTAGTAGGAAGTCGAGGAAGACGTAGAAGTAAAACCGGATGTCCGACTTTTTAGAAAAAAACATAAAATCCCCTAAAAAAGCGCAATCATCAGGTAACTGATGATTGCGCTTTTTTATTTTTTATTCCGTAATAATGTCACAAAATAGTTGGAATACTATTTGAATATCAAGGTTTGTAGACAAACAGCTCTCCCTCCCGTCTGCATTTATATCACTCTTTTTATTAAAAATTATATTTAAACATGAAGAATTATCTTCTATTATCTTTCTGCATACTATTAAGCAGTGCTTCCATTAATGCACAAAATATAGAGGCAGGTTTTTTTCTTGGAGCATCAAATTATCAGGGTGACCTTCAGCCAACTCATTTTCTTTTTGGTGAAAGTAAGGTAGCCTACGGCGGTTTTGTAAAATACCCGATTCTAGAATATTTAACCGTCCGAGCATCGATTACCAAAGGAACCATTTCAGGGGAAGATCTGAATTCGAACGTAGGTTCAGGTCGTCGTCGTCGTAACCTAAATTTTCGATCTATTATCCTAGATTTTGGTCTTCAAGCGGAATTTCATCCATTGACAATTATTTATGGAGAAAAAAAGACGTTTTCGCCTTATCTAATGGCAGGAATCAATGGGTTTACCTTTAATCCGGAAGCATTTTATATAGATCGTTTTTATGCCCTGGCGCCACTAGGTACCGAGGGACAATTCCTGGAAGGAAGTGGAGTTAGTCCTTACAAAAGGTTTCAAGTATCGATACCTGCTGGTATTGGAATAGAACTTAAAGTATCTGATTACAATACCATAGGATTAGAATTTGGAATTCGAAAGACCTTTACAGATTACCTCGATGATGTCAGTGGCAGTTATCCTGACCTTAATAAATTGGCAGAATTAGATCCACTTGCTGCCACACTTTCTTTCAGAAAAGTAGATGCGGAAGGTGAACTATTACCGTTTTCTCCTGAGGGTTCCCAAAGAGGGAATCCTGATGCAAATGATTTATATTATTTCTTCGGTGTTAATTTTGGGTTTAATATTTCCAATATTCTTAACCTAGGAGGAGGACCAAGCGATTATTCCATTTTTTAACACTACTATACACCTAAAAAATCAAAGCATTAAATCCTGGAGATCTATCCGATCTTTCAGGATTTTTTTATTAATAATGCGAATCAGGGGTTGGAAATAGATATATGAATCATAGAAACATTATCTACTAATTGAGTTTAGGATATAATTGCTTCTTGCTTCTTGCTATTTGCCCTCTTTTATCGCGATAGATGGCAGCAATAAGCAAATAGCGAGCAGCAAGAAGCATATTTTAAGACCATTTTTGATCATTAATTAGAAATTTAGCTCCTGATTCACATTAATAAATAATTGCTCCACCTTTAATTTAATCCATGTAACTTTGAGTCAATTAAATCAAAGGCAATCTTGGATCACCAAACCGGAATAAGAAATACACTAAAGCAATATTGGGGCTACGAGCATTTTCGTCCTTCGCAGGAAGAGATTATCTCGTCCGTACTTGAAGGGAAGGATACGCTGGCTTTATTGCCTACTGGCGGCGGAAAATCAATCTGCTTTCAAGTCCCAGCGCTCTATCAAGAAGGTATCTGCTTGGTGATCTCTCCACTCATTGCTTTAATGAAAGATCAGGTAGCCAATTTAGTTAAACGAGGCGTTTCAGCGGTCGCTATTTATAGTGGAATGAGGCATACAGATATTGATCGAATTTTGGATAATTGTATTTATGGAGACGTCAAACTCCTTTATGTTTCTCCTGAACGGCTGACCACCGAATTGATGAATGTTCGATTGAGACAGATGCCAGTAAACTTGATCGCGGTCGATGAAGCACATTGTATCTCTCAATGGGGATATGACTTCCGACCTTCCTACCTAAAGATTGCCGAAATAAGAACGATACTTCCTGAAGTACCCATTATCGCCTTAACCGCTACCGCAACACCTGAGGTAGTCCAAGATATTCAAGAAAAATTACTTTTCAAAAAAGAAAACGTCTTACAAAAAAGTTTTTCTCGTAGTAATCTTGCCTATGTTGTTTTTCAAGAAGAAGATAAGCTTCGTCGGATGCGAGAAATCCTCAACAGCGTTCCTGGATCTGGAATCGTCTATGTTCGTAGTCGAAAACGAAGTCAGGAGATCGCTGTACATTTGGCAAAAAATAATATCTCGGCTGTGTATTATCATGCAGGATTGGATACAGAACGGCGGACGGCTATTCAGGAAGCTTGGATTGATAATAAAGTCAGAATCATTGTGGCCACTAACGCCTTCGGAATGGGAATCGATAAGCCTGATGTACGGATCGTTTTACATCTGGCATTACCTGAAAGTCTGGAAGCATATTTTCAAGAAGCAGGACGAGCAGGACGAGATGAAAAGAAGGCATATGCGGTACTTTTACACATGGACGAGGATCGAAAAAAATTAGAACATTATTACCAAACCGCTTTTCCACCGATCGCTGAGATCAAAAAAGTATATCAATCTTTGGCTGCTTATTTCCAATTGGCTGTCGGTAGTGGGTTAGGAGATAGTTTTGATTTTGATCTAACGGAATTTGTTGAAATCTATAAGCTGAATATAATGACCACTTATAGCAGCCTAAAAATTCTAGAACAATCTGAATGGCTGGTACTTACCGAGTCTGTCTTTCGACCCGCAAGTATTCGATTTATTGTCAATAAAGAAGAACTTTATGATTACACCCTTCGTAACCGTAAAATGGAATATGTTATTAAAAAAATATTACAGAATTTTCAAGGAGCTTTTAATAATGATGTTACCTTTTTTGAAGGGAAGCTCGCAAGAATTCTAAACATGGAATTGCCGGATGTTAGAAAGGCGTTAGAGCTGTTGGTACAAAATGCAGTCATTGATTATCGACCACAGCGAGAGAAGCCTCAGTTGATTTTTACACAAGAAATCGTCTCTGCTAGAAATCTACTAATTGATAAGAAAATATATGATTTTCGTAAAAAACGTTATTACCAAAAAATGAAGGCAGCCATCGCTTATGCGGAAAGACCCATCTGCCGTAATCAACAATTATTAGATTATTTTGGAGAAACTGCCAAAAAATGTGGAATTTGCGATGTGTGTTTAGGTAGAACTACCGTTGACATCACCCCAAATGATTATCAATTATATAAAGAAAAAATAATTGACCTCTTAAAATCAGCCCCACAGACTATAGAACAGCTAACAACGCATTTTGCTACTAACAGAAAAGAAGAACTATTGGCCGTATTAGACTTTTTAGAAAATGAACAGTTTATTATCGTCAAAGATGGGATAATCCATTGGAAACCATAAAAGGGCTATTGGCATCTTGCTATTGGCTAGGGTGTTTAATCTATTAAAGAAAATTTGTGCAAAAATGAATATTGAGTATTCAATATTCAATCAAAAACGTGTGTACATGATGTAAGGTTGAAATTTAAAAGCATGATTGTCAATCAATTATGATTATTTATTTTGCCGTTTTTTTACTTAATTTTATATGTATTTTATTGAAAGGTAATTGTTTTTATTTTTAAACTTTGATCCAGCAAATGAACAATTCGATACCTAGAATAATTCTTACGGTTACCAATGATCTAACCTATGATCAGCGGATGATTCGGATAGCGCAAACTTTGTGTGATGCGGGGTATCGAGTAATTTTAGTAGGTAGAGAATTGAAAAATTCAAGACCACTAGAACCGCAAGATTTTCGTCAACATCGGATTGCTTGCCGTTTTGAATCTGGTAAATTATTTTATCTAGAATATAATTGGAGACTTTATCATTACCTAATCTCTCAACGATTGGATGGAATTTGTTCGGTTGATTTAGATACCATTCTTCCTGTTTATTTTGCTAGTAAATATCTTAAAGTTCCACGGTTTTTTGATGCCCACGAATATTTTGAAGAGGTACCTGAAGTGGTTAATCGACCGATGGTAAAAGCCGTCTGGAAAAAGCTGGCGAACTGGTTGGTTCCTAAGTTTGATCGTGCTTATACGGTATGTGAAAGTCTAGCGGATATTTTTCAAAAAAATTATGGAATCCCTTTTGGTGTTGTTCGGAATCTGCCATTCTCGGAAGTACCACCATTATCTGCTCCTGTGAATGAAGATGTCGTATCGCAAATAAAAGAATTGTCAGAACGAAAGAAAATTCTTTTATATCAAGGAGCGCTGAACGAGGGTAGAGGACTAGATGAAATTTTGGATGCGATGCACCATTTAGAAGGTTCGATTTTATTGCTTGCGGGAGATGGAGATATTGGTTCTCGATTGCATGCGCGGGTCGCTAAGGAGTACTTGAGAAAGAAGGTCATCTTCTTAGGATATGTAACACCTTTGACGCTTCGTGCGATTACTCCGTTTGCTACCTTAGGCCTTAATCTTTTGGAACCACGCGGGAAAAGTTATTATTATTCTTTAGCCAATAAAACTTTTGATTATATTCAAGCCGGCGTTCCGGCGTTGCATCCCAACTTTCCGGAATACAAAAGCTTGATGGCAGAACATCAAACGGGTATTTTAGTAGAGCGATTAGATGGCAAATATTTGGCCACGCTGATTGAGGAACTTTTAGACAATCCGCCGCAGTATGCCGTATTAAAAGCAAATTGTCGATTAGCAAAAGATACCTTGATTTGGGAAAAAGAAAAAGAAAAATTAACGAAAATTTACGATACGATTTATAGAGATGATACGGAAATTATTTAGTTCTTATTTAATAATGCGAATTAGAGATTGATAATGAATATACGAATCAAAGAAGCAGGATCTTTCAATGGAGCTTGAGATAATATATGTTTCTTGTTAGTGTGTTCAATTATGGGAAAAAAATACCGTACTTTTTCATAGCGGGAACAGTTCCAGTTATTAACAGGTTTTTATTAATCAGGAATTCTTATAAGAGAGCAAGAAGCATCTTTGCAAGACACTTTTTGATTTTTAATAGAACCTTAACTTTTTATTCGCATCAATACTTAAACAATGCCATCACCAATTATCACGCCCCCTACTTTAAAGTTTCTTAAACAATTAAAGAAAAATAATAATAGGGATTGGTTTAATAAACATAAAGAACGCTATTTAGTCGCTCGAGAAGAATTAAAAGTATTACAAGCAGCGCTCCTAGATGAGATGTCTCATCAAGATGAAATCGCTCAAGTAAAATTATATCGGGTGTATCGAGATGTCCGTTTTTCAAAAAATAAAGAACCTTATAAAACCCATTTTAGTGGTTATATCGAACGAGCAACGAAATGGAAAAGAGGTGGCTATTATTTTCAAATTTCACCAGGTGGGAACTCGATGGCCGGTGGTGGTTTTTGGGGGCCTGAAAAAGAAGATCTAAAACGAATTCGGCAAGAAATTGCTGCCAACGATAAACCACTCCGAAAAATAATTAAAGCAAAAGCTTTTAAAGATACATTCGGCCAATTAGATGGAGCAAAACTCAAAACCGCTCCACGTGGTTTTGATAAAGAACATCCTGCGGTTGATTTATTAAGATATAAACAATTTATCGTTTCAAAATCCTTTTCAGACGAACAAGTACTAGATGGTAATTTTGTAAAAGAACTTTGTAAAGTCTATAAAAAAATGAGATCCTTTTTTGATTATATGAGTGATGTTTTAACCACCGACGAAAACGGCGTCCCGATTGAATGAAATATTAAATTATGCGAATCAGTAGTTGAAGTTTAACTGAAATCGTAAATATGGAAGGAGAGAGTACTTAAAAAAATGCTTCTTGCTCCTGGCTCTCTTTAATCGCGCCTGCCTGCCGGCAGGTTTGAAGAGGGCCAGAAGCCAGAAGCAAATAGCCAGAAGCAAAAAAACTCAGTAAGTTTACTTTTAGCCTCTGATTCGTATAAATTCTAAAAATACACAACCAAATTCAATTTTAAATATTAATAACATGAAAAATTTAAATCACCTAATTTTATTGTTTTCAATAATTAGTTTGTGTTCTTTGACTGGCTGTAAAACCAATCCAGTAACCGGAAAAAAAGAACTCAACTTTATGTCTGAAAGCAAAGAGATTGCATTGGGCAAAGAATATGATCCATCCATTGTGGCGAGTTATGGTTTATATGAAGATACGAAGATGCAGAAGTTTATTGATGAGAAAGGCCAGCAGATGGCGCGTATTTCTCACCGACCTCATCTTAATTATGAATTTAAAATTTTAGATTCTCCTGTTGTAAATGCCTTTGCGGTACCAGGTGGTTATGTTTACTTTACGAGAGGAATTATGGCACACTTTAATAATGAGGCAGAATTCGCTGGTGTATTAGGACATGAAATTGGACATATTACCGCACGACACTCTGCCAAACAACATAGCAAGCAGATGCTCGGACAAGTAGGATTGATTGCTGGGGTGGTTTTATCGCCAGGGGTTCGAAATAATTTCCAACAAATCCAGCAAGGAATGGGTTTGCTGTTTTTGAAATTTGGTCGAGATGCTGAAAGTCAGTCTGATATGTTGGGCGTGACTTATTCTACGGAAGTAGGATATGATTCTCAGTATATGGCTGGTTTCTTTAAGACCTTGAGTCGAATGAGAGAAGGGACAGAATCTGAAACGATCCCAACTTTTATGAGTACGCATCCTGATCCAGGTGATCGTTTTAATAAAGTAAAACAATTAACGGTTGCAGAACAAGCTAAGTATCCAGCAAAAAAATATGCAGTAGGAAGAGATAGCTATCTACAAATGATTGACGGATTGATTTATGGTGAAGATCCAAAAGGCGGATATGTGCAGAATGACGTTTTTTATCATCCAGTGATGAAATTCAAATTTGATGTTCCACGAGGATGGAGAACGGCTAATTCGCCAGCACAATTCCAAATGGCTGATCCAAATGGAAAAGCGATGATGGCTTTCACACTCGGTCAAGGAAAGACGTTAGAAGAAGCTGCTCAGAATTTTATTAGTCAAAATAAACTGACCTTGATTTCTTCTGAGAATGGAAATGTCAATGGATATAAAGCCATTGCTTTGGTAGCAGAACAAGTTAATGAGCAAGATCCAGCGCAGTCTGTTCGAATTTTAAATTATGTAATTGATTTCGGAACCAATATTTTT
>CALGJS010000178.1 GCA_937927835.1 uncultured Saprospiraceae bacterium
AAAAGCCAATAAAAATATTTTTAATTACTCTTAAATAGTATAACTATGACAGGTTCATTAGCAGCCATCGGAGCTGGAATCGCCGTAATCGGAGCAGGCATCGGTATTGGAAATATCGGAGCTAAAGCAATGGAATCTATCGCTCGTCAGCCAGAAGCTGTAGGTGATATTCGTGCTAACATGTTGATCATGGCTGCCCTTATTGAGGGTGCTGCCATCATCGCGATCATTCTTTCTTTCTTTATTTAAGAAAAAGGAATTGCTCTAACAAGAAGAAAAGCGCCGTTCGGGATTGCCGGGTGGTGCCTTTTCCAATTTGAATTAAATATTTTCTACTATATAAATAATAGAATATGACTTTTCTAGCAGCTGGCCGTTTTTGGCCTATTTTACCAGAACCCGGATTAATTTTCTGGACAATTTTGATCTTCTTCCTTTTTTGGATGTTGATGTCAAAGTTTGCTTTTAGACCGATTGCTGATGCATTGGCTAAGCGTAATGGCGATATTGATGATGCCTTAAAAACTGCCGAGCAGGCACGTTTAGAGATGGCGAATCTAAAATCTGAAAACGAAAAATTACTTTCTGAAGCTCGTGAAGAACGTGCTAAGATGTTGAAGGAAGCTCGAGAGACTGGTAATGCCACTATCGAAGAAGCAAAAGACAAAGCGCGTCAGGAAGCACAAAAGATTATTTCTAATGCCCGTCAGGAAATTGAAAACCAGAAGGTGCAGGCGATGAAAGAAGTTAAAAACCAAGCAGGTAACATGGCTTTAGAAATTGCTGAAAAAGTAATTCGTCGGGAGCTAAAAGGAGATGCTTCTCAAACTTCTTTTGTCAACGATCTCGTTAACGAAATAAAACTAAACTAGTATGTCTGTATCCAGAATTGCGACCCGCTATGCTAAGTCATTGGTAGATCTGGCGAAAGAACAGAATAAACTAGACCGCATTAAAACGGATATTGATAGCTTTTTGAAAGCGACGGAGAACCGGGATTTTGAAGTAATGATCAAAAGCCCTATTATTCCTCCTAACAAGAAGAAGCAGGTATTCGATGCTTTATTCAAAGAAAACTTTGATGAAATGACGATGGCCTTTCTCGATATTGTCGTGAGAAAAAATCGAGCAGAACACTTAGAAGGTATTGCACACGCATTCGTGAAGCAGTATCAACAAATGAATAAGGTATCTACGGTTACCTTAACGACTGCTACTGCGCTGACGGAAGAAGCGATTGCACAAATCGAAAAGAAATTTTTGGAAAGCTCTGATACGAGTGAAAAAATTGACATCATTTCTAAAGTAAATCCAGACCTTATTGGTGGATTTGTAGTAGAGTTTGATGATAAATTATACGACGCCAGTGTCGCACATAAACTGGAAAAACTCAAAAAAGAGTTTGCTAACTAAAATTGTACATTGTACTAGATAATTCAACCTTAAAATTATAAAATATTATGGCTGACGTTAAACCTGATGAGATATCAGCAATCCTCAAACAACAACTTTCCGGATTTAAAACCGCTGCTGAATTAGAAGAAGTAGGTACGGTACTCCAAGTAGGAGATGGAATCGCTCGTGTATATGGTCTTACCAAAGTACAAGCGGGGGAATTAGTAGAATTTGAAACGGGCGTACAAGCGATTGTACTTAACCTGGAAGAAGATAACGTAGGAGTAGTACTGCTTGGGGCCGGTGACGGAGTTAGAGAAGGATCGACTGTACGTCGTACCAAAAAAATTGCTTCGATTGACGTTGGAGAAGGTTTTATTGGTCGGGTAGTGGATCCATTAGGTACACCAATCGACGGTAAAGGTGATATTAGTGGTCCTCGTTATTCTATGCCTATTGAGCGTAAGGCTCCTGGGGTAGTATTCCGACAGCCAGTATATGAGCCATTACAGACCGGAATCAAAGCAATCGATTCTATGATTCCAATTGGACGTGGACAACGAGAGTTAATTATCGGTGACCGTCAGGTAGGAAAGACGGCAATCGCGATTGATACCATTATCAACCAAAAAGAATTTTACGAAGCAGGAGAACCTGTTTTTTGTATATACGTAGCTTCTGGACAAAAAGCATCTACCGTAGCGCAGATTGCTAAGACGCTAGAAGAAAACGGAGCAATGGATTACACCGTAATCGTTTCTGCTTCTGCTGCAGATCCAGCACCGATGCAGTTTTATGCACCATTAGCTGGAGCAGCGATTGGAGAATTTTTCCGTGACACAGGCCGTCCAGCACTGATTATCTATGATGACTTATCTAAGCAAGCGGTAGCTTACCGTGAGGTTTCGCTTTTGCTACGTCGACCACCAGGACGTGAAGCATATCCTGGAGATGTATTTTACTTACACTCTCGTTTATTAGAGCGTGCAGCAAAAATTATTGAAGATGATGGAATCGCTCGTGATATGAACGACCTTCCAGATTCACTAAAAAATGGTAAAGATGCAAACGGTCAGCCACTTGTAAAAGGTGGTGGTTCTCTAACGGCACTGCCGATTATTGAAACACAGGCAGGTGACGTTTCTGCTTATATTCCAACCAACGTAATTTCGATTACCGACGGCCAGATTTTCTTGGAGTCTAACTTATTTAACTCTGGTATTCGTCCAGCAATTAACGTAGGTATCTCTGTATCTCGTGTAGGAGGATCCGCACAGATTAAGTCTATGAAGAAAGTAGCAGGAACGCTTAAGTTAGATCAAGCACAGTTCCGAGAACTGGAAGCATTCTCTAAATTTGGATCTGATCTGGATGCAGCAACTACTGCAGTACTTGATAAAGGACGTAGAAACGTAGAGATCCTAAAGCAGGATCAATACTCGCCTGCTTCTGTAGAAAATCAAATTGCGATCATTTACTTGGGCACGAAAGGACTCGTAAGTAAAGTGCCAGTGAAAGAGATAAAAGAATTTGAAGAATCATTCCTTGCTGAAATGGCTCGTCAACATCCTGAAGCACTAAAAGACCTGAAGTCAGGTAAATTGAGCAAAGAAGCAGTAGCAGCAATGGAAGGATTGGCAAAAGAAATGACTGCTAGATTTAGTTAAAACTGTTTAATTGTTTAATCGTTTAAATGTTTAAAATCAATTAAACAAATCAACGATTAAACGATTAAACAAATCAACAATAAATAATGGGTGCTAATTTAAAAGAAGTACGTGGAAGGATTAAATCTGTAAAATCCACACAGCAAATTACCAAAGCCATGAAAATGGTTTCGGCAGCAAAGCTACGTCGTGCACAGCAGGCCATCACACAGATGCGTCCTTATGCTAATAAGCTAAACGAAATGCTGACCAATATTCTATCTACGTTGGATGGTGATGCTACTACTACTTTCGGTACGGAGCGACCTGTTACAAATGCACTAGTAGTAGTGGTTACTTCTAGTCGTGGACTTGCAGGAGCGTTCAATACCAACGTGATTAAAAAAGCAGTAGCAACGATCGAAAAAAAGTATGCTCGCCAACGTGATAATGGTGGTTTAACAGTTATGTGTATTGGAAAAAAAGGAAATGATTTTTTCAGAAGGAATTATCCAAACATAAATCGTATCGATGAGCATGTGGAAATTTTTAGTGACCTAAGTTTTGACAACGTAGCAAAGGTATCTGAGGGAATTATGAAAGATTTTGAATCTGGTAAATATGATTCAGTATCCGCCATTTATGGACGCTTTAAAAATGCTGCCATGCAGTTTCCTGAATCTGTACAATTTTTACCAGTTGTAAAAGAAGCATCTGAAGACGATAAGAAAGAAGAAAAGAAGATTAAAGCAGATTATATTTTTGAACCATCTAAAGAGAGCTTATTGAAGCACTTGGTTCCTAGTATTCTGCAAACGACTTTTCATAAATTTTTGCTTGATACACATGCTTCTGAACATGGAGCGCGAATGACCGCAATGGACAAAGCAACTGAAAACGCAGAAGACATGCTGAAAGAATTGAAAATTTCTTATAATAAAGCACGTCAAGAAGCAATTACGAAAGAACTTTCTGAAATTGTGGGTGGAGCTGCTGCTTTGGGTGGTTAATAAAATTACCATTAAAATTTTACACTCCAAAAGAGTGTTGGAATACCGTAGGATTAATTTCTACGGTATTTTTTTGTGTTATGAAATGAAAATTTATAATAATATGATAACACTAAGTAGTGTTAGATTAACATTTATATTCAATAAATACTTATCTTTCCTAAAATTAGTTTAGCAACTAGTATTTTATAAACTAGCGGAGCTAAAAAAAGTAAATATCATGAAGGCAGTTATCCCAGTAGCGGGTGCCGGAACCCGCCTCAGACCACATACTTATACACAGCCTAAGCCATTGATTCCCGTAGCTGGGAAAGCGATCATCTCTTTTATTATTGATCAATTGATTGAACAAGGAGTGACGGATTTCGTATTTATCATTGGTTATCTGGGAGAAAAAATTCAACTCTATATTGAAAGAGAGTATCCTGCTATTTCTAAAGAATTTGTCATACAACACAGTCGAGAAGGATCTGCTCATGCTATCTGGACGGCTCGTAAAGCGATTCAGGGATCAGATGATATCTTTATCTTTTTTGGAGATACGATTGTAGATGTAAATCTTGGGATATTCTTAAATGCACCAACTTCTTGTGTCGGTATTAAAGAAGTAGACGATCCTCGAGAATTTGGGGTAGTGGAATTTGGGGATGATGGTTTTATTAAAAAAGTTATTGAAAAACCTAAAATTCCTCGCTCCAATAAAGCGATGGTTGGTCTCTATCGAATCCGAGAAGTAGATCAATTATTATCTATCATCGAGCAGCAAATCAAAAGTGAACAGCAGACGCACGGTGAGTACCAACTTACGGATGCATTGATGGGATTGATTGATCAGGGCGTTAAGATTAGTGGAGTACCGGTTAATAACTGGTTTGACTGTGGAAAAGGGGAAGTATTATTAGAAACCAATGCTATGCTTTTGGATAAAGAAGGTTATGCTTCTTCCAATCTTCCGCATTACGACAATACAATTATTATTCATCCGGTAAGTATCGGAAAAGACTGTAAAATATCTAACTCTATCGTCGGACCGCACGTAACGATTGGACACAATACCCAAATCAACTATTCTATTGTAAAAGATTCGATTATTGGAAACTATGCGCGTATCGAGGAGGTAGTACTACAAAGCTCCTTGGTAGGTAGTGATGCTGCGATTAAAGGACTGAGTCAGAGCTTAAATATTGGTGATAATACAGAGATTGATTTTAGTTAAGAAATAATGTGAATCAGGAGTTAAATTTTTTAATTAAAAAGGAAAAGGAGCTTTGGAAGGTGCTTCTTGCCGCTAGCTTTTTGCTATTTGCTCCCTTCTCGTATGTTTGTATTAAAGACAAGTTCATTGAAATAATTGGTAACTTAGAATTCCCAAAGGAGAGATATTTTCTCTTCTAAGCAACTTTATATTAAGTATGCAGTGCGATAGATTTCCCCTCCTTTGGAGTTCTTTAGAGACAGAATAGCATTTAAGGCAGTAGTTTAAAATCACCTCTAGCCAGCATAAATGTACGAGATTAGTCGAAGAAGAACATTTTAATTCTCTTATTTTTTTAAATTATTTCATCATGCAAACCATTAAACAAAACTTAGGAGTAGATATAGATTCAAAAGAACTTAAAGTATGTCTAAATTTTATGATGACTGATTTGTCAACAAAGACAAAAGGTAGTCGAACTTTTAAAAACACTTTAAATGGTTTTCAAGCCTTGCAAACTTGGCTAGACAAAAAACGAATAAAGGATTTGTCTTTAAGTATCACAATGGAAGCTACTGGTGTGTATTATGAAAATTTAGCTTACTTTTTTCAAGAAAAAGAATCTTATCTGGTTCATGTAGTGCTTCCTAATTCAAGTAGTGCTTATTTTAAAAGCCTCAAACTTAAATCCAAAACTGATAAAATCGATGCTTGGGGACTTGCTCAGATGGGTTTAGAAAGAAGGTTAAAGACCTGGATGCCGGTTAGTCAACAGATGAGAGATGTTAAAAAAGTGGTTAGAGAACGGATAAGGTTAATAAGAGAGAAGAACATGGTTACCAACCAGTTACACGCAGAATTGGCTTCTTACAAACCTTCTTCAATCGTTTGCAAAAGATACAAGAACAGAGCTGCTTTTTTAGATAAACAAATTCAAAGCTGCGAAAAAGATCTTAAAAAATTCGTAGTTAAGGATCCTGAGCTAAAAGAAAAGATTGATAATGTTTGTTCTATTAAAGGTGTTGCCTTTATCACAGCAATTGGAATTGTTGCTGAATACAATGGTTTCATTCTTTTTAAAAATCGCAACCAAGTTGTCAGCTTTGCTGGCTACGATGTGATACAAAAAGAAAGCGGAACCTCTATTAAAGGAACCGAGCGAATGTCAAAAAAAGGTAACTCTTTTGTTAGACAAATGATGTACATGGGAGCAATGTCCGCAGCCAATTGCGATCCGCATCACAGAGCTTACTACTTGAGAATAGTCAATAAAACCAATATCAAAATGAAGGCAAATGTAGCAATCCAAAGAAAATTACTCCTATTGATTTATACACTTTTTACCAAAAATGAACAATATGATCCGCTTCACTTTTTGAAAGTTCAGAATAGGTTAAAATCTAAAAACACTGAACAAATAGAAGTAGCTGAAGTAGAAAATTAAATAAAATTGTAGACAGGATAGTAAATACCCTGCCTACTCTGGATAGCTTCTTTTGACAAAAGCTTCCTTGCTCTGTAAAGTTATCAATTATTTCTAAAAACGCTTGCTTTTTAACATAGCATCTATCGCGACAGAGTGAAGCTAATAGCCAGTAGCGAAATGCTAATAGCCGTTTTATAAGCTACTTTTAGTTTTAACTGCTGATCTACATTAAATATATATTGCAGTTAGCGTAATTCCGCTAATAATTCACCGAAATCCTGAGTAAAAGGCAACCTTTACTCGGGATTTTTTATTGTTTGTGAAACAATTATGCTTTTTTTTATTAAAATAGAGATGAATGTGTACATTTGTTCTTAATAATCAAACCTTTGTACAAGGTGATTGTTAGAATATTTAATAATTACGACCAATTAAACCTTGACTGTTATATTTACATACCTTCCGAAAGGAATTTAATCAATACTATTAGTATGGACATCATTGATCACGCGAGAGTTATTATTTACAGAGTAAATAAAAAAGGATTAGAAGTTTTTTTAGTTAATTCTAAAGAAAAAGGTTGGAAAGTGCCTCAAGGCGTTCTCGACCAATGTCGCAGTTGTGAGTTGACTGATAATGACGAGGTAATCGAGCTAGATCCCGTTGCTAACGAAAATGGTGCAACGCATCGTGTTTATGCAATAGAAGGAGAATGGCATGAGATTCCATCTATTCGTGGCGTAATAAAAGAAGATGTACGGATCGTTAAAGATCATATCAAACAAAAATTTCCAGACCTTGAGCAAGGAACTTATTTTGCGGTTAAAGAAGCCATCAAAAAAGTAATGCCTGAGGAATATTCAATCTTAAAAGAACTAAAAGATGTAATGCTTGATCGCAATCAGGCTAAATACATTTAGATAAACGCTTAGTTCTAATTGAATAGCTTTACTTATCGGAAATTTGTTTCAACCTTTTTAATTCTATCAAAATACTTTTGCAAAAAGCAGTATAATCCTTTACTGCTATTTGTGCACTCTGGTGTGCCATATTCAAATCATTTTTAGTATCATTTTTAGGCAAAGATCCAATCTTGTCCGCTACCGTCGACATTAAAAAATCAAAAGTCTTTTCTTGTAAATCAATCGCTGCAGTCGTCCTACTAATATTGGGGTCATCGAGATTTGCTTTAGCATGAGAAAAATAAATAGGAATTTTAGTTAGTGTCTTCAATAATAAATTTGCATTGGTCAGATCTGAATTTTGATTGAGCTGTGAAATACGCCATGCCAGTGCGGGATAAACATGATAAAACCCCGGATCATTAAAAGGCGAACGGGCACCCGTCATTCGTTCCATCATTCCATTTAAGATTTCTATTTTTTCAATTCGTTGCTCATTGAGTTCTGTTTGGCTGTCGAACGGTTGAAAGCTTT
>CALGJS010000179.1 GCA_937927835.1 uncultured Saprospiraceae bacterium
CGAATATGCTAATGAAGGTATTTTATTACTAAATGAAGACAACAATTTTGATACACTCGACATCGCATTTCATCCTATTCCTGGTATCATTGACGGTGGGATTACTACCTGGACCACTGGCGTTTTCCGCCCCGGAGGTACCCCACAAATTCGACTAAAGATTACCAACTATGGTTCGGTTCCTTTGGTAAATAAAAATTTGGTACTCACCTATAATCCTTCCCTCCAAACCATCTCGACCAATTCCGACGGGATGGCGATGAGTGATAATCAATGGGTCATTCCTTATTCTTTGGAGCCGAACGCTCATCAAAATTTTATTGTCAGACTGAACATTAGCACCTCCGCAACCAATAATGATATTCTAAATTATAGTCTGAATCTCCCCATCACCGACGATGTCTACCCCGCCGATAACCAAACCTCTTTTTCTGAAAACATCGTCACCTCCATCGATCCCAACGACAAAACTGCCTACGAAAAAACAACGCTCCCTTACACTCAAAACGAATTTATCTACCGGATTCGTTTTCAAAATACGGGCAATGATACGGCCTTTAAAGTCGTCATCCTCGATACGCTACCACCGCAGCTTGATCTCCTTACCCTTGAGATGCTCGATGCTAGTCATCCTTATGAATTAAAGATTTACGATCCTGTTTTGCGATGGACGTTTAGAGATATTTTATTGCCGGATAGCACCACCAACGAACCGGAAAGTCATGGCTATTTATTTTTTAAAATTAAAACCAAAAATGATCTGGCGATTACTGATACGATTAGGAATAGTGCCGCTATTTATTTTGATTATAATGATCCGGTGATTACCGAGCAGGCCGTTACTGAAATAGAAAAAGGATATGAAGAAACCGACCAATTCTTTTCTCTTTGTCCTGGCGATGAGATTAATGGAAGCGCTGTTTTTATGGATACTAGTTTTGTTTCTGTAGATACGTCGAATCAAGTTTATGATCTCGCCACCAACACTATTATTGAAGTTTACCCCTCTTATAATTTGGATAGTATAATTACGCTTCATCCGGGCGATACGATTTTAGGCATTCCTATTTTTAATGATACAACCATTGTTTATCAAGGATTGACGACCCAAGGTTGTGATAGTATTATTAATTTTCAAATTGGGTTATTGACGAATACTTTGGATTTGGAGCAACTAGCATTTACCGCTCTGGTACAACCGAATCCAACGGTGGGAATGACTAATTTAATTTTGAAGAATAAAGAACAAACAAGTTTAAATCTTATCCTTTATAATCTAACTGGGCAAGCTGTAAAAACTATTTTTTCAGACAAAATCCTATCTATCGGAAAACATGATATACCAATCAATTTAGAGGAGTTTCCTCCCGGAGTCTATTATCTACGAATAGAAACGACAGAACGAAAAGAGGTTTTACGGATTCTAAAAATGGACTAAAGCAAAACAGGATTAAGAGGAATATCAGCTTCCTTTTAATCCTGTCCTTTTTAGGACTGTTCCCTTAAGTGTGCCATTTTTGCTGCCCGCACCTCGATACTAAAGGAAGCCCAGCCCGCTGACACACTTTAACAGAACAGTCTCGTCTTTTTTAATATCCATTCAAAACCTAAAGATCACTTTCCATCACTTCCCAAGTATGATCGGCTAATAATTTCACGGTGGCGATAAAAGTATAGGGCTTTTTTCTACCCCATTGATAAGGACCGACCATGGAAAGCACTTTGGTGGTTTCATCCGCCTTTGTATAAAGATGATAAGTATGACCAATTAGTGGTTTAAAGTTCATTTCGGCTAGATAGATATCTTCGGAGATGGCGACTCGGTCTTGAATCTTTTTGGCTTGTGCGGCGAGTAATTCAATCTGCTCTCGGATCTGATCCATCTGACCATCTGCTTGCTCGTACATCGCTTGCACAGCTAGGCCTTTGGTACGACCACGATCCATTGGTCTAATCACTACTCCTCCTACCGTATGCGCATAAGGCAGCATATGTGGATTCTCCGCTATCTTATCCTTATCAATCGGATTTTTTGTTGATAACTTCGGTTCTTTATCGTCTGTGATATCTCGTCTTTTCTTTTTCAGTTCCTCAGCCATTTTATATTTAGAAGTTAGGTTTAGGACAACTGTCCGATTTTGATAAACAAATTTAAAATATTATTTGATTGTGTTAACTCGTGAGAATTCCGTGTGATCTTTCTGCCTATTTATTTTTTTTAACACATAGTACTTCTTTGGTGATCTTACTTGAGAACTATCTACTTTGCTTTTCAACACATTTTGACGTAGAAAACATAACACCTCTTTCAAATAGAATAATCTTCCAATTCTAATTTTTTAACGAACTCAAATTTAGAAGTCATTCAAAAATAGGAATTCTCCAAGAACCTAACCAATATTTGTCTACAAGGTTCACGAAAAAAGGCTGACTATCCGAAGATAATCAGCCTTCCACCATATGGTGATCAGGGTGTATGTGTGTTTGGGATGTGCGTGTCATGGAAATTGAGTCCTTGACACTAGCCTAATAAAAATTCTAATTATTTCAGTTCGAAGCTACCCTTTCCAGCTAAAAAACCTTTGTTATAAACTTCAATTTTGTATTCGCCTTTTTGGAATTCGGTGTTTGGTTCCCAAAGCATACAAGCTTCTGTTTCTTCGTTGGTATAATCAATTTCTTTTACTTTGGTGTAACGAATTTCTTCGTTGGTTGCGCTAGTCAAGATACCAGAACCCAAGTCTTCTACAGCTAACGTTTCGCCTAATGGATTTTGAATTCGTACGTAGAATTTTTCTAATCCACCTTCTACTACTGCGTTGTCTGTTGCATCAAAACAAACTCTGATTCTGTCGACTGCGCTGGCTCTGTTTTTACCTTTAACTTTTCCGCTTTTACGGATTTTAAAGCCTTCTCCTTTTACAGACATTACTTTTACTACAGAAGCGATATTTACTTTATCACTTAGAGAAGCGTTCTGTGTTTCTAGGTTTTCTTTCTGACTTACTAAAGCTGCTTTAGCGGTTACTAATTCTTCGTTCATTACTCGAGCAGAAGCCACTTCTCCTTCTAGAGAAACTTTAGCTGCATTCAGCTCTCCGTTTTGTTGAACAAGGATTTCATTATCAGCTTTTAGCTTATTATTTTCAGAAATGTAGCCATCCATTTGCACACGGAGGTTGCCCATTTCTTCTCTTGCTTTCGCTAGATCATTTTTAGTAGATTTTCCTTGACGGATGTAACGAGCGATCTTATCTTTTTGCTCTTTTAATTCTACTTTCTGTTGGTCGATTAAAGCGTTTAGCTCTTCGTTGCTACCACGCATTTCTTCTAATTCAGAAAGGGAAGCATAATACTGCTTTTCTAGTTCTAGCTTTAATTTTTCAGCTTCGTCAATTTTAACTTCTTGCTGAGCAATAGTTTGGTTATTATTGACATTTTGAAACATCAAAAAAGCACAGATACCTAATAAAGCAACAATAGCGACTGCACCGAT
>CALGJS010000180.1 GCA_937927835.1 uncultured Saprospiraceae bacterium
TCAACGTAGTGTATAATGTGGGCGCGAGAGATGAGTCCCCGGAGAAAACGGGTTTTGCGCATTTATTTGAACATTTGATGTTTAGTGGATCGGAGAATATTCCTGATTTTGACGGACCAATTCAGTTGGCAGGAGGAGAGAACAATGCTTTTACCAATAATGATATCACCAATTTTTACGACCTGCTACCTGCAGAAAATATTGAGACGGCATTTTGGCTAGAATCTGACCGAATGAAGATGTTGAAATTTGATCAGAAGAATCTGGAAATTCAGCAAAAGGTGGTGATTGAAGAATTTAAGGAGACTTGTTTAAATCAGCCTTACGGAGATGCTTGGCATTATTTAGCAGACATGGCTTACAAGATTCATCCTTACCGCTGGCCAACCATTGGTAAGATTCCTAAGCACGTAGAGGATGCCACACTGGAAGAAGTAAAAGAATTTTTCTTTAATTATTATCGTCCAAATAATGCGATTCTGGTAGTCGCAGGAAAGACAACGGTCGCCCAAGTAAAACAGCTCTCAGAAAAATGGTTTGCGGATATCCCAAGTGGTCGTAGACCAGAACGTAAGATTGAGGTAGAGCCTCCACAACGAGCCATTCAAAAACAAATCAATCTCGCTAAAGTCCCTTCCGATGCTTTATATCTAGCTTTTCATTGTCCTGCTCGAGTGGATAAGGATTATTACGCAGCCGACCTAACTTCGGATATTCTTTGTAATGGTCAATCAAGTCGCTTGTACCGCAAGCTATATAAAGAGCAGCGTTTATTTAATAGTATTGATGCTTTTATCACGGGCAATATTGATCCAGGGTTATTAATCATTGAAGGACGGCCGATGCCTGGGGTCAGTTTAGAGAAAGCAGAAGCAGCCATCTGGAAAGAATTGGATTTACTTAAAAAAGAAGGACCGACGGAATTAGAATTACAGAAATATAAAAACAAGATTGAGAGTTTGTTGATTTTTTCTGAATCTAATATTTTAAATAAAGCGATTAACCTAGCATATTTTGAATTGCTTGGAGACCCAGATTTGATCAATACAGAAAAAGAAGCCTATCTGAAAGTGACCAGAGAAGACATTGTTCGATTGTCCAATAATATTTTTACGGAGGAAAATTGTTCAGAATTATATTACAAAGCAGCCCCGGAAGTCGCCACAGAAGTGGATAAGTAACTCTTCTTTCTAAATGATATTTCTAAATTGATCATTCTTCCTGAGGTATTCTAGTTTACTTTGAAATAGTAAACCCATCTTTTCAGCTCTACTTTTTATCTCTTCTACTTTTTCTCCACTAAAACGCTGATCGAGTGTACTATTCAGTAATTCCAACCATCGATCAAAATGTCTTTTTTCAATGGGAAGTGGTTGGTGTTTAGAGAAGGCATTGCCTTTATACTCGCGCGCTCCGAAAAGCACTGTATTCCAAAAACCGTACATTCGTTCCAAGTGAGGCGTCCAATTGTCGTTGACAATGACAGCAGCGAATACGGGGCCGATTAATGGGTCTTTACTAACTTCATGATAGAAGGCGTCGACAAAATTTTTTATATCTTCTTTGTTGGAGATGTCTTTCATAATTATGGGTATTTTGTAAATCCCTTTAGATGTAAAGTTAACAACTTATGAATAGAATCATCAATCTGTTCATTATTCAATCAAGTAAGATCTTCACTTTGTAAAACAACTAAAATTTTAAGACTAAAACATACTCACATATCCAAAATGCGTCTTCACCGACCGAAAATCAAATCCCGTATTCTGCTGCTTTCCAACCGCCAAACTAAATCCAAACAAACCCACTTTCGTCTCAAAAGTAATCCCCGCTCCCATCCCCGCCGGACGATCAAAATTCCGTTGATCTACTCTGACATTTTCGGTATAGCCCAAATCCCCAAAAGCAAAGAGATAAGAATTTTGTCCTAGTAACAATCGTAGTTCCAATGTCGCTACAGCATAGTTGGTTACAAAAATAGATTCTTCATCAAAGCCTCGTAAAATACGATTTCCACCAATCCGAAATTGCTCGTTTTGATAAATTGGATTGTCTGCAATAATATATCCACCACGAACACCCGTTTTTAAAACGGTACGTCGCGACAACGGAAAATAATACGCCGCTTGTCCACTCAACTGATATTGAAAACTTTGTAGATTGATCGTATCATAAAGCGACTCGGGATCAAACTCTGTAGACGCTAATTTTAAAATTTTATTGTTTTTATTAATTTTCTTCAATCCTGCTCCACCTCGCAAATTAAGCATCCAACCTTTACTCGGATTGAAACGATAGTTTAGTTTTTGAATCTGATATTCTAATCCAAAACTAGAACGATTGATATCTAAAATCGTCGGCAACCGTCGACTCTGTAAAAGTAACGCCTCATTTATACTCAATACATTGGTCGTCGAACGATTCCAAAAAACACGAAGATAGGTCCCCGCCTCAAAAAGATATTGTATTCCCAAATCAGAAATTACATCTAGATAAGCGGTATCTCTTTTATATAAATCAAATTTCAAATCCATTCCAAAAGGGGTATCCAAAATATAAGGATACGCCAATTCAAGATTTAACTCTTGCGTCTCCGGTCGAAGCTGTTGAAATTCTATATAGATTTTTTCTCCACGACCGAATTGGTTATTCAGATCTGCATTAAAGGTTCCGGTCAACTGAAAGGTTCGGACTTCTGGAGTGTTTGGTCCGGTCGATTGATTACGCGGTTGTAATCCAACTAAGAAATCAAATCGACTGGCATTTTTCTTATTAACAAATAGATTGATCGTGGCTTGATCGCCCGCAAAACTAACCGTGGCATTTTGTTTTTCAGTAACAAAAGGGAGTTCTCGTAAGCGACTTTTTATTTTCAATATTTTTTCACGACTATAAAGTTCTCCGTTTCTAATGCCTAAATAATTTTCCAAATACCGAGTAGTAATTTTTGCGTTGCCGTGAATTTTTATTTTATCAAAAAAGATCAATTTATTTTTTTTCATAAAAATCTTCGCACCGATTTTTCCATCTTCAATTACAATATCATCCAACCAAACGGACGCAAAAGGATAACCATTATTCTCGGCATAATTTAATAGCTTTTCTTGAATCTTTACCAGCTGTGAATAACGAAAAGGTTTCCCATCCAAGAGCCGTTCTCGAAAACCAACCTGTTCTAAAAAGACCAATTCTACATTTCCATTTTCCAGACTTGTCCATTCATATTGTGCACCGGTCTCTAACGTTACCTGCGCGATGGTGTCTCGCCAAATAACCGTATCTATACTTGCCGCGAGGTAAGCATCGTTGCGAAGGTTGGAAATGATGGTTTGTAATTCTCCAATCAGTGCCAACGAATCTGAGTAGGTCTTAGCAAGTTCTTCCCAAGCAGGATGTTCTTTTTCTGTTCCAGTAATTTTTAGATCTAAAGCTACAGAACCTTGTGCCACGAGCGAACTACTACTATCGATATACAATAGTAGGATAACTAAAACCCAAAAGAATACGCTTATTCTCATTTTTAA
>CALGJS010000181.1 GCA_937927835.1 uncultured Saprospiraceae bacterium
TGGACGGTGGAGACGCGTATCCCGCTGAGTCAATTGCGTTTTCGAAATGCAGATATTCAAACCTGGGGAATCCAAATGACACGCCGAGATTTTCGAAATGCAGAACGATCTGTTTGGCAACCGATTCCACAAAATGCCGGAGGATGGGTAAGTGGTTTTGGAGAATTGACGAATATAAAAGGATTACGTCCACAAAAATTAATTGAGCTACAGCCTTATGTGGTTGGACAAGCAGATGTCTATCCAGCAGAAGATGGAAATCCTTTTGCGGATGGTCTCGATACCAAAGCAACGATCGGACTAGACGGAAAAATCGGCGTAACAAATGATCTAACTTTAGACTTTACCATCAATCCTGATTTTGGACAAGTAGAGGCAGATCCATCAGCGGTAAATCTAAGCGGTTTCCGAATCTTCTTTAATGAGCAACGTCCGTTTTTTATTGAAAACAGAAATATCTTTGACTATCAAATAACGGGCTCTGAAGCAGGTGGTAATTACGATGCAGATCAATTGTTTTATTCACGACGAATCGGTGGACAACCGCGAGGGAGTGTGATCACCGGCGATAGTATTTACACCGATTATCCACAAGCTGCTCGAATTTTGGGAGCGGCGAAATTTAGTGGTAAAACTCAAAAAGGATTGTCTATCGGAATTCTGGAAGGAATCACCGCCAAAGAATCTGCCGTTCAAGATATCAAAGGAGAACGAAGCGAAACAGTAGTAGAACCTTTTACCAGTTATTTTGTCGGTCGATTACAACAAGATTTTAATGAAGGTAATACGGTTGTTGGAGGAATATTTACAGCGACCAACCGAAAGATTGAAGGAACGGGTTTGAATGATGTGGTCAAATCTGCTTATACCGGAGGCGTGGACTTTATCCATCGATGGGACAATCAACGATGGCAAGTTTCAGGGAAAGCTTTGTTTAGTAATTTGAGTGGTTCACGGGAATCGATCAATAATATTCAACAGAGTTTTGAGCATTATTTTCAGCGGCCCGATGCAGATCATCTTTCTGTAGATACCGCAGCGACGAGCTTGACAGGAACGGGTGCGACTTTGAAAATTGCGAAATTTGGCGGTCGTTGGAAATTTGAAACTGGACTGACTTATCGTTCTCCGGAATTAGAATTAAATGATATTGGATTCTTGGTTAATTCGGATGAAATCAATCATTTTTTATGGGGTGGTTATCGAACGGATAAGCCGGTTTCTATTTTTCGTTTTGTTGGAGTGAATATAAATATGTGGAACCGTTGGGACTTTGGTGGCAACTATCTCCACAACTCCGCTAACTTCAATTTCTTTGTACAGTTTAAAAATTTTTGGCGATTTAATTCTGGAATTAATCAAGAATTTTATGATATAAATAATAACGCACTTTTCGGTGGTCCTGCTTTGCGTCGTCCGGTAGGAACTGCACACTTTATGGGATTGGGATCAGATGAACGAAAAAAGTTGTCGGTTAATTTTAACATGACCAACGTCTGGTCTAAGAATGATAATGTACAAGTGAGTAGTTATGGAATGTCGGTTCGATATCAGCCGATCAATAATTTTAATATTCGGATTTCTCCAAACTATAATCATTTTCAGCGAAAATCTCAGTATGTTACCCTGGAGCAATTTGAAGGAGATGATCGTTACTTAGTAGCAAGTATTGATCAAAAAACTATCAGTGCTTCGATCCGATTTAATTACTCGATCACGCCGAATTTATCTTTCCAATATTATGGACAACCTTTTGCTTTTCAGGTAAACTATAGTGACTTTAAATATATTGATGACCCGCTTGGAAAGACTTTAGAAGATCGTACTAATTTATTGACCAATGATCAGATTCAATTTGATAGTGAGAATGATAAGTTTTTCGTAGACGAAAATCTAGATGGAGAACGGGATTATGACTTTGGAAAACCAGATTTTGCAGTCATTGAGTTTCGTTCAAATTTAGTGATGCGTTGGGAGTATCGACCGGGCTCAGAATTATTCCTGGTATGGGCACAAGGTAATGGAAATTTGGGCGATCCTGAGAATCCCGTTTGGGAAAATTTGACGGATAATTTATTTGGGAATAAAGGAAATAATACGTTTTTGATTAAGTATACTTATCGGTTTTTGAGATAATGGTGCTCGACTCGAAGGTTTACGAAACCTCCTAAATAAAATAAAACACCAAAAATAAAACCAGTCATTTAAAAAAATAATAACTGCCAAATAAAAAGAGGTTTCGTAAACCTGGTTCTAAACCCTATAATGTCCATCACCAACTATTTTAAAAAAGAGTAGGGTACCACCAAAAAAAGCAAAGCCTGCGGGCCGTGTTTCTAAAAAAATAAAAAAGCCCGATACGTATCCTTGCGTATCGGGCTTTTACAGGAACGTAACGAAAAAACGTTTACTAAACTTTCAAAGTTTAGTAAACGTTTTTTCGTCTTCGTTTTTCTCCGAAGTAATTTACACGATAACGAGCATTATTAATTATTCATTAAACCCATTATTCATTAAAAATTACGCTCCTTTCACCTCTGGCATCTGACAATCCTGTTCCGGCTTCTTTCCACAAACCGTACAATCTCCGATTTTATTTTTCAACATTGGATTATTGGTGGCACAAGTTCCTCTAAACTCATTTCCAGTAATAATATGTCGAATATTGATCAGCATAAAACATACTCCAAAAACGAGAAAAATCACGGCAGACATCTGTAAGAATTCCATATCTATATTGTTTTAATATTTTTTTAATTTCAAGTACAAATATAACAAGATTTTAAAAGAAATGTTCTGGCCCAACTCTCTTCATATTGATCCTAAAATCATTTTTTTTTCAAAATCCACCAATCCGCACATCAAACAATCCGCACATCAAAAAATCCTATCTTTGCGAAAAAAAAACATGGACGCCAAACTCAAAGCCTTCGGACGACTACTCACCATCATGGACGAACTCCGTGAGCAATGCCCTTGGGATCGAAAACAAACCTTTCAGACGTTACGGAATCTGACGATCGAAGAAACCTACGAATTGGCCGATGCGCTCCTTGATGAAGATCACGAAGAAATCAAAGAAGAGATCGGAGATATCATGCTACATATGGTCTTTTACGCAAAAATCGGAGATGAAAAAGGTGCCTTTGATATTGCCGATGCGCTGAATGGTGTTTGCGATAAATTAATCAAGCGGCATCCACATATTTATGGTGATCTTAAAGTGGCGGATGAAGACGAAGTCAAACGAAATTGGGAACGACTAAAATTAGCGGAAGGGAAAAAATCAGTATTGGCTGGTGTTCCGAACTCCTTGCCTGCCATGGTCAAAGCCTATCGGATGCAGGAGAAGACGAAGCAGGTCGGATTTGAGTGGGAAAACAAAGATCAAGTTTGGGATAAGGTGGTAGAAGAAATGAACGAGTTTAAAGAAACGCTCGATCAAGATTTATCTGACGAACGGAAAGAAGAAGAGTTCGGAGATATCTTGTTTTCATTGGTTAATTATGCGCGCTTCCAAGGCATCGATCCAGAGACGGCACTTGAACGAATCAACCGAAAATTTAAAAAACGTTTCGAATATATTGAGGAACATGCCGACCGAGATTTGACGGAAATGAGTCTGGAAGAAATGGATAAGTTGTGGAATGAGGCGAAGGCGAAGTAAGGTTCTTTTTTAGATAAAAAAACAGACGGTTTTAAAAAGTATCACCGCCTGTTTTAATAATTAAAAGAGAGAAGAAAAACTGCTTGTTTTATCTGTTACTTGTCTCTGGTTAGGATGACTGAACTTGATTAAGTGGGGATGTTCCTTAAAGTGTGTCTGAGCGCTGGCTATCCTTTAGGATCATAGGAGCGGGTGGCAGAGACACACTTAATTAAACACTCCCATTAAGTTGAACTAAAAAAATAGATGCTTAAGGTTTTTTATAAGGAGTTTTTAAGAAAAAAAGTAGATATGTTTAAAAAGCATAATTAAATATAAAAGCCGCCGCAGAATCGTATTGTCTAAAATTAGGATTGGTTAGGTTAAAGCTAGCTCCGGCATGTATTCTGAAACTGAATCCATCTAGTCCTGCACCGAAAGTAAGCCCTGGTTCTATTAAGAAATGCTGGTCGTTTGCCCGTAAATAATTTTGCTGATCCTCCCCTTCATAAACGAAATTGCCAGTAATGTCTCGATAGGATAGATGGACAAATCTGGAAGACATGGCAAACAAGAAATTGTCATTTTTAAAACCAAAATTTGGCTGAATACCAATTCTTCGTATATTGGCAGTAAGCACTTGATCGTCGAGAAAAAACGTTCTGGTTGGTGGCGTAAAGGTATTTTTTACTGTACCTATACCATAGATACCATAGGTTTCGAAGATCCAGTCTTCACTCACACGTTTGAAATAACCTGCCCCGAATTCGATAAATTTAGCAGACCCACTTCTATTTTCTGTTTCAGAAGCTGCTAAGGGTTTGTAAAGACCTCCATTTGCTTTAACGGCTATGTTTTTTGTGATCCCTCGGGATACTTGAAATTCTAGTTTTTCAACTTCTAAATCAAGGGTTCCAGCGAGCGCAATATTGGTTTCTCCTTTTTTTGAAATTAAAGGCACATTATGAGTGTCGGGTGCATAATACTTTGGACTACAGGCCGAAATTCCAGCCACTAATAGAATTGAGTAAAAAAATAGGTTTAAGTTTTTCATTGCTTTATATTCTTCGTCGTTAAGTCATAGTTTAGCTTTATATTTTTTGTCGTTTTTAAACCGTCTCTTAACAGCGGTAAAACTAGCGTAGTCTCCTCCTTTATTTATTCCATATTTTAAAAACGGGAAATATTTTTTTACAGATTTTGGTATAAAATGCTAAAAGGAAGCAGTTCTGTTACAATATTTGCAACAAATGCTGATCTTTTACACCTTTATGTTCCCAGATCTAGTGAAGTTTAAGTTCTATATGTGGAATCGAACGTTTTGGAAGAATAATCAGCTACAGAGACCTTTTTCCTTAGACGTTGCCAATCCAGATGAATTAGCCTTAGCCCACGAAATTCAAGAGGAATACCTTTCTATAGCTACAACCGAATACTGGCATATCCGACAATATCTTCTCGCAGATCAGCTATGCATTGGATAGTAGATTTTTTAAAGATACAGCAACAAAGGCATCTGCAATTACGCCGCTGATTGGTTTGAAAACCTACAAAATAAATCCGTATTAATCAGTCAATCCGGAGATAAAGCCCTAAATCAGTTTTTTCACCCGATGGAAACGGAATTGAAGAGCGCCAGAAGCCAGAAGCCAGAAGCAAAAATAGATAGGGTAGGACTATCCTAAGATTACATTCAATTATATTTGTATACCACTCATTTTTAAAGATAAATATCGTATATTTGCGCCGCTATAACTGATATATTATAACCGGTATTATTTAAACTAGCACCATTGTTACTTCAACGCCATGAATTTCAGTGGATAATACCCATCACTAATGGTAAAAAATTAATTTAAAATGGCTGTTTACTTAGCAAAAGAAAAAGTAGAAGAAATTTTCGCCGAATACGGCGGATCTGCTAGCAACACAGGATCGACTGAAGGTCAGATCGCATTATTTACATTCCGAATCAAGGAATTATCTAATCACTTACACGAGAACAAAAAAGATAATTCTTGTCGACGAACTTTACTTACCTTAGTTGGTAAGCGACGACGATTACTACGTTACTTAGCTGCAAAAGATATTACAAAATATCGTGCAATTATCGAAAAGCTCGGTATCCGTAAATAAGAAAAAATTATAAAGTGTTGTAGCTTAGCTACAACACTTTTTGTTATTTTAGCCGGAAAATGTCTAGCGCTAAAAAACTGCTTTATTAGATTTCAATACTTTAAAGCAACAATAAAATAACGGTGACGAAACTGATCCAGTGAACTCTCCGTAAAACCAGCTGTAGCTCTCCTTCAAGCGAAAGAATGTCGGTGAGCCTTAACTCCAAACCCGCCTGACGAAATTAATTGGCTGGTTTGTCAAAAAAAGCGATGCGATCCCCTTTATTTACTTTCTGATCCATCTACAGTTCACCCTTCGGGGTATTCCATCTTTCCTTTTTTCAGCGTTTGTCTTTGGACAAGCCCTTAGCTGTATTGTAAACTGCAATACGCTTATTATTCACCCAACGGGCCAACGGGGTTCGTTTCAAATTTCTAACTAAATATGGGAAAGCAAATTCCTGATAGTATCTCCTTTAATTTACCGAATGGTCGCGAAGTAACTATCGAGACTGGTAAATTAGCAGCACAGGCCGACGGATCGGTCGTAGTAAAAATGGGTAAAACCATGTTATTCGCAAGTGCAGTTTCTAAGCACGAACCACGTGAAGGCCAAAGCTTCTTTCCACTTTCTGTGGATTATCAAGAAAAATTCGCTGCTGCGGGTCGTATCCCTGGTAACTTTTTCCGTAGAGAAGCTAGACTTTCTGATTATGAAATTCTTACTTCTCGTTTGGTTGATCGTGCGATTCGTCCACTGTTTCCTAACGGATATATGAATGATACACAAATCATCATCAACTTGATCTCTGCTGATAAAGATGTAATGCCTGATGCTATGGTAGCCTTAGCGGCTTCTGCTGCATTGAGTGTTTCTGATATTCCTTTCGCAGGTCCTATCTCTGAAGTACGAGTTGCTCGTATCGACGGTGAATTCGTGATTAATCCTGATCGTCCAGCTCTTAAAGAGTCGGCTGACCTTGATTTGATCGTTGCCGCTACGATGGAAAACGTAATGATGGTAGAAGGTGAAGCTAAAGAATGTTCTGAAAAAGACATCGTTGCTGCCATACGAGTAGCACACGATGCAATTAAAGTACAGTGTCAAGCACAGCTAGATCTTGCTAAAATAGTAGGTGATAAAGCAATAAAGCGAGAAGTAGTTCCTGCTGAAACAAAGCCTGAGATTGACAAAATGGTTAAAGAATATGCAGAAGCGCGTCTCTTAACGGTTGCTCAAGGTAAATTAGAAAAGCACGAACGTAAAGAACAGTTTGGTGCCATTCGATCTGAAATGAAAGAAGCTTTCGCAGAAAAGCACGGTGAAGAGTGGATGACTGAAAACTACGGTTACGCAAAAGAGTATTTTTATAAACTACAAAAAGAAACCATCCGTGAAATGGTAATGGCTACTGGTGTTCGTTTGGACGGCCGTACGGGTAAAGATGTTCGACACATCTGGACAGAAGTAGATTACTTACCTTCTACGCACGGATCAGCGATCTTTACAAGAGGAGAAACGCAAGCATTGACTTCGTTGACACTTGGTACTAAGTTGGACAAACTAATGGCCGATACTGCTTTAGATCAGCACTTTGATGATTTTATTCTACACTATAATTTCCCAGCTTATTCAGTAGGGGAGACCAAGCCAATGCGTGGTCCTGGTCGTAGAGAAGTTGGACACGCTAACTTAGCACACCGTTCATTACGTCAAGTTCTTCCAGAGGAGCAGCCTTATACACTACGTATTGTTTCTGATATTTTAGAATCTAACGGTTCTTCTTCTATGGCAACTGTTTGTGCTGGATCACTAGCATTAATGGATGCAGGTATCAAAATCAAAGCACCTGTTTCTGGTATCGCAATGGGTCTAATTTCTGACGGAACACGAAACGTTGTTTTATCGGATATCCTTGGTGATGAAGATGCGATTGGTGATATGGATTTTAAAATCACGGGTACTAGAGATGGTATTTGTGCTTGTCAGATGGATATCAAAATCGAAGGTCTTTCTTACGAACTTTTAGAAGAAGCTTTAATGCAGGCACGGGAAGGTCGTTTACATATCTTGGATAAGATGGACGAGTCAATCACTGCTCCACGGGAAGATCTGAAAGATCACGCTCCACGTATCGTTGAGATTATTATCGAAAAGAGCTACATCGGTGCGGTTATCGGACCTGGTGGAAGTATCATTCAAGAATTACAAGCAACAACAAACACGGTTATCAACATCGAAGAGGTGGACGATAAGGGAGTTGTTAATATTTCTAGTAATGACAAAGCATCTATTGATGCAGCACTTGCGCGAATCAAAGCGATTACTTTTACACCAGAAGTTGGTGATGAGTTTGATGCTAAAGTGGTAACGATTATGCCATACGGGGCATTCGTTGACTTCTCTGGAAAAAGTGGTTTATTACACATCTCTGAAATATCTCACACTAGATTAGAAAAAGTGGAAGATGAGTTAAATCTTGGAGATATGGTAAAAGTGAAAATTATCGGAATCGATAAACGAACTGGTAAGCTGCGTCTATCTCGAAAAGCACTAATGGAAGGTGGCCCTGTAGGAGGTAATGATCGTCGTGACGACCGTCGTGACGACCGACGAGATGACCGAGGTCCACGTAGATAATAATTAGTTTTATAAAAGTCAATACGTTAGGATAATCTTTATGTTTAAGTAAGTATTTGATTATCAGAACTTTAGACTTGTTAAAATAAAAACTATTGCCCGATTTCAACTTTTAGTTGATTTCGGGCATTTTTTTTGAACAATAGGAGGTGTAGTCAATAATGGGATAATTACCTTTGATGATACCACCCGAACTACAATTTTGTCCGCCTTTTCCTATCCTTACCCTCCACACTGATTTGATCTATTATTCAAGTCATCTAAACGATTCAATTTTGATAATCTGATTAGTAGAAAACCTACTAATTAAACAAATTCGACAACGAACGCTGATCCTGTAAATCGATCAAAGCGTAGTGTCTAGTTGTGACAAATAGCGAGCATTTATAATGTTAAATTCTCCGGTTCTATACTTTTTTATAAAAAAGTCAAGTTATTTTTTATATTTTTAGTCAACTAATTTGAATAATCTCCGTAAATAAAAGATATTATTCAACAACATGACCATTTAAATAATAACAAAAACAACCGTATATAAGGAAGAACCTACGCCGCAACAATTGAGTAGAGAAAAAACAATAATCATTTTATAATCATCCCTCAATTCAAACATCCATGACATGCGTCAACTAAAAATCACGAATAAAATTACAGCACGAGAGTCTCTTGCGCTGGACAAATATCTAAATGATATTGGTAAAATCAGTATGTTAAATGCGGACGAGGAAGCCGAAATGGCTCGTCGAATTAGAGCCGGCGATACCGAAGCACTTAATATCATGACGAGAGCGAACCTACGTTTCGTCGTTTCGGTTGCCAAGCAATATCAAAATCAAGGATTATCACTTAGTGATTTGATCAACGAAGGAAACGTTGGATTGATGAAAGCGGCAAAGCGTTTTGATGAAACCAAAGGTTTTAAATTTATTTCTTATGCGGTTTGGTGGATTAGACAATCTATCTTACAATCCATCGTAGAATATTCAAGAATCGTTCGTCTACCGCTTAATAAGGTAGGTTCTTATAATAAAGTAAATGAAGCGTTTCTTTCTTTCGTTCAGGAATTTGAGCGAGAACCAACCAACGAAGAATTAGCTGAAATTCTCAATATAAATCCACGAGAAATTAATAATATGCTCAAGGGCAATGGCCGCCACCTTTCATTTGACGCTCCGATGAGTGGAGAAGAAGGTGACTCGACAATGCTAGACGTAATCGTCGGTAGCGAACCAGCAGATAGTCCCGATAATAATTTAATGGAACAATCATTAAAGGAAGAAGTACAGCAAGGGTTATCCATTTTGTCTCCGCGTGAGGTGGAAGTGCTGAGTTCTTATTATGGCTTGAATGGTTATAAAAGCTTGACACTCGAAGAGATTGGCGATTTATATGGTTTGACACGCGAACGTGTTCGCCAAATTAAGGAACGAGCCATCCGACGGTTGAGAAAATCTTATAACCGAAATAATCTAAAATCTTATTTAGGGTAACACCTATTTTAAAATATCAATAAAATCTGTTTCCATGATTGGGAGCAGATTTTTTTTTGAATGGAGCAAATGTTCAACAATTGATAAATTTTTTTATCAGTTTGTAGACTATTTGGGGGTTTTTGAATAACTTGAAAACTTAAACTGACAGAAAAAATAACTTATGCGTTTTACGAAAATTTTAATCCCAATTCTATTCCTTTGTTTATTTGCTTGCCAAGAAAAAATAAAAGAACTACCTGGAGCTCCTCCACTTTCTAATGAAGAAAAGCCAAAAGTAGCCATCTTTAGTTCTGACAATACAGATTTTCAGAAGGTAACGAGCCTTCAAAAATATAGAGATAGTTTATCCTACTCTATTGGTATGTATTTGGCCAGTAGTTTTGATAAACAAGATTTGCCTATTAAGCCACAAGTAATGGCGCAAGGATATATGGACGTATTGGAAAACCAAGCAGGATTGTCTCATCGATCTGCGACCAATTATTTAAATAAAGTAAAAAATATTCAAGCTTATCGTTCTAAAGCCAAAGCTGGTGATTATCCGTTTCCTCTTAGTCGAGATTCCGTTTCTTATGCGATTGGTGCGGATATGGGGTATCAGCAAAAAGGAACAGACTACGAGTTGAATATTAATTCATTTCATCAAGGATTGGTTGATTTTCAAGGTAGTGTAGTACCAAAAGTGAGTGAAAGAGACCAGTCTAATTTTATGGGACTATTTTTTAAAGGAATGAAATCAGCGATTAAAAAGAGAAATCAAGGAAAAACAACTGTTTCTTTAGAAAAAGAGATTGCTTACTTCAAGCAAAATCGAAGAACACCAGGAGTAGTAACGATGCCTAGTGGATTACAGTATCAGATCATCCAAACAGGAACAGGACCGAATGTGGCCTATACAGATAAAATATTATTGCATTACGAAGCGAAAGATTTAACCGGGAAAGTATTGGATGCTAGATTCAAAAAAGGACTTCCTACTAAAGTTACGGTCAGTGATATGATTCCTGGATGGATTGAAGGTCTACAGATGATGAATAAAGGGGCTAAATTTAGATTTTTTGTCCCTTCTAAATTGGCTTATGGAGAAGAAGGATACCAAAATATTCCACCACATACGGCCTTGATTTATGAAGTTGAAATTATTGATATTCTAAAAAAATAAAAAAAATGACCTAACCCAAATAGGGTAATTTTGCCTTTCTACCATTAGGATTTTTTTTTTATTGGTTTAATTTAGTCTAAAAGAAGCAATGTTCTAAATTATTTTATAAATTTAAGTTTCAAATTAGTGCCTCTCAACCTCAAATCTCCTTGGTGTTTTCACTATGAGAAGTTGTTATTGATTCGTAGAACTTGTTCTGTGAGTACAATGATCTTACTCTTCCAAAACAAACTTAAGAATGGAAAAAAGGAAAATCCTTGTAACAGGAGGCGCAGGATTTATTGGTAGTCACGTCGTTTGTAGAATGCTCAAAGCAGGCTATCATGTCAATATTTTAGATAATTTTTCTACTGGAAAAAAAAGAAATATTCCAAGCCATGAGCGGGTCACGCTCTACGAAGGAGATACTCGCGATCCATCGATCGTAAATATGGCCACACAAGGTTGTACAGCCATCGTTCATCTAGCCGCCATCGTCGGAGTAGAAGAAGTGATTGCACAACCCTTGAAAACAGTGGAAGTGGAAACAATCGGAACACATAATATTGTGAAAGCCGCTCAAAAATATGGCGTAAAAAAAATTATTTATGCTTCTTCCAGTGCCGTTTATAAAGCGGTCGAAACGAATAGCAGTCGAGAAACAGATGAACTCGGATTGGTCAGTAATTACGCGATTGCAAAACGACTAAACGAACGGTACTTATCTGCCTTAATCAAAACAGACGACATTTCTGTTAACTGTCTTCGCTTCTTCAATATCTATGGAGAACGACAAGATGTTAGAATGGTTATTCCTCGCTTCTTTCAACAGGCCATCAACAATCAACCCATCGAAGTTTTTGGACCTGGTAATCAGACGAGAGATTTTACTTCAGTCGCTGATGTTAGAGAAGCCGTTTATAGACTGATTCAACGGCCTAAATTAAATGGTACTTTCAACATTTCTAGAGGTCAAGAAACAACCATCGCTGACTTAGCACACTTGATAAAAAAAGTAACACGCTCAAATTCTGAAATTGTTATATTGGGGCATCCTGAAGAGCGAGAAACATTTAGAGTAAATCGAAGAATCGGAAGTAATGATAAATTATTTGCCGCGATTGATTTTCGTCCAAGTATTAAACTAGCCGATGGGTTAAGAGAATATTTTGAAAAAGAACAAGAAGCTCGTGTGCTTTTTTCAGATGAAATTTAGAAGACCAATCAAGAATTGAAGTATACCTAAAAATCTATCTATTGAGATGAAACACTTTCCTGATAATTAAATCGTAAATGCTATTTATCCCTTGATTCTTGTTATTTGCTTCATTCGACCGCGCCTGCCTGCCGGCAGGATTGAAGAGCGCAAGAAGCAAGAAGCAAGAAGCAAAAAGCAAATAACAATGTCAGAAGAAATAATTGACTACTCTGGTCGGATTAGTAAGAACTGGTTTCGTAATAAGTGGAAAGGATTGACCAATCATTATTATAGAATGAAACGAGATTATCTCTGGGAGGTACACCGTCGGATTCATAAGATTGATTTGGATTATTCTAAAATTCCGGAAGGAGCGATGCCGGTGATGATTAATAATTTTAATAGACTAGATCTACTCAAAAAACAGGTAGACTGGCTATTATCTTTAGAAGATCCAATCGCCATCATCATTGTGGATAATAAATCGACCCTGCCACCATTATTGGAATATTATGAACATTTAGATCATCCATACGTACAAGTGGTTAAGTTGAATTATAATTCTTGGAGAAACGGAGTGAAATATCTTGGTAAACATAGATTGTCTAGTTTTGAAAAATTTATTATCACAGATGTAGACTTACTTCCATACCCCAATACCCCGAAAAATTTAATTAGTCATTTATCCAATTTATTGGATCGGTATCCTACCTATAATCATGTAGGAACCTCCTTGGAAATTGATGACTTACCCGATCACAACCCAATGAAATCTTTGGTTTTGAAATTTGAAAATAATTTCTGGCCCCCTTTGGCAAAGGATTTAGATGGAGAAGTATTTGTTAGTGCCATTGATACGACCTTTGCGATGTATCGTTCGTCTTCAGATATTTTGAGTGTTCATGGAGCATTGCGTACCAATCGACCATACACACTAAAACATGTAGACTGGTATTTAGATCCTGAAAAGTTAACACCAGAATATCAATATTATTTGCAATCTTGCAAGCCTTGTGCTACCTGGGCACAGCAATCCAAAAAAGAACAGAAACTCAAGAATTACTGGAATGTCCAAAAAAATAAATCTTCCGCCTCGTACCCCTAGCTACCAATCTCTTCTTCGCATCCAGCGATTTATGAAAAATCCGATTCCCTTTATGAATCGAAATCTAAAAAAATACGGAGAGACGTATTGCTTTAGTCTACGCTATAGTAAGGTCAATATTATTACCATTGATCCAGATGTTATCCAACATTTTCTTCGGAAGAATGAAGATAATTATAAAAAACCAGTCGCTGATAATGAGGTCTTAGGACATTTTGTTGGTAAAGGTTTATTATTGGCAACAGGGGAACGACATGATGCCCATCGAAAATTAATGTCCCCAGGTTTTCGACCCAAAAGCATCGGTCGATTGATTGGCTTAATGGACGAACAAATTGATCGCTATTTTTCTGAAATGGATCAACGACTCGAAAAAAATCCTACCGTTATTATTGATCAAGAATTTAGCGATCTGACCTTTCGGGTAATGACCAGAGCCATTTATGGAGACGATATGAATCAAGAAGAGATTTTAGATTTCTCAGATAGGTTTCAAAATCTTCAAAAAATGATGATCAAGCTGGTTCGGATTCCAAGGTTACTGAAGTTCTACCAGATGACTGGACAAACCAAATTCTATGAACAAGTAGCAAAAGATAATAACGCTTATCTAAATCAATTAATCGCCGCTCGTCGTAAGCAACAACCCAAAGAAGATTTGCTAGGTATGTTGCTAAGTTGTCGGTACGAAGATTCTGACGAAGGGATGAGCGATGATCAGTTGCGAGAAGAAACCTTGACGCTCTTTGTAGCAGGCCACGAAACGGCAGCGAACTGCCTATCATGGATTGTTTATATCCTAGCCCAACATCCAGAAGTGATTAAAAAAATCTTAGCGGAATACGCGGAAGTTATTGGCGATAAAGTTCCTGAGTTTACCCAATTATTACAGATGGATTATCTCAATCGTGTCTTTGATGAATGCTTACGAATTTATCCGCCATCTTGGATTACCAATCGTATTGCGGTAGAAGATGATCATGTCAATGGATTTGATATTCCAAAAGGCGCACGAGTGATTCCTTTTATTTATGGTCTACATCATTCTGAAAGACTTTGGCCCGACGCTGAAACATTTAATCCAGATCGTTTTACAAAAGAAGAACGAAAAGGACGGCATAATTTTGCCCACATGCCTTTTGGTGCCGGACCACGAATGTGTATCGGTCGTCATTTTGCAACCTTAGAAATGAAAATGATTATTTTGAAAATGCTCAAGCGATACCGTTTTAGTTTGGTAGAAAATCATAAGGTGGAATTGCTTCCTTCGGTGACGCTGAAGCCAGCGAATGGGATTAAGTTACGGTTTGAGTCGTAGGATAAATTAGTAGTTTTGGGATTAAATTATAGGATATTAAAAAGTGTCATTGCTGGTTGAAATTGAGTTAAAAACATTTTCTGCTCGTTATGAATTTTCAAGAGCCTGACCGGTAGGCAGGTAAGAGCAAGAGCAAATTCAACTTCAAAAATCAAACGCTTCAATCGTGTTTCTTTGATTAGGGAATTGTTTGCGTTTTTGTATGTCTAGTCTTGTGTTCGAGAATTATATCTTCCAAAAAAATAATGTTCCTCTTTTAGCAGATTTTACGTTTATATTTGAAGTCGTCATGATCTCAGGACCATGTTCCGAACTAGATTCGGAAGAGATCGCAGTATTATTTTTTACGTTTATTATCTTCCAGTTTTATTGAATTTCTCCCCTTAATATCTTTCTTAGAATAACAGAAAATGCTGAAAACGGATACTGCGACCACGCTGTGGTCGATCTTCAAACGTGAATCCGCCGTTGGCTAACATACTGTGACCACGCTGTGGTCATTTATATATCTGAAAAGTAGTTTAATATCGAATCACTATCTCTTAATTGACAAAAAAGTCTTTACAAAATAATCTCAGAACATAGTCCTGCGGTCATTTACATTGATGAACAATTTTTATTAGACTCCATTTGGGTAGTACTTTAAACGAAGGCCTGATCTCAGCGAGATCACAGTATGTTAGCAGCAAAGCTGCGTTTCGGTATTTCGATCTCAGAGAGATCGCAGTATTATTTTTCGACAAAATTTTCTTAATAAGAAAGATGAAATATATAGATAATATTCCTAAAGCAGGCCTACTGAATAACTAGCTAGTCAAATCATCAAACGACCCAAAAGAAAAGGGTAGGGTACCCAGATATTCGATAATCGCCAAAAAATCCTGATTGGTCGCTTCATGATCGTGGAGCAATAAAACCTCATCGGAAGCACTCGCCAACCAGCGATCTTCTCCCATTAAAAATCCGCGACAGTCTCTAGGGTTTTTAGTGGACAACCGTTCAAAAACTTTATCTAGATTACGAAGACCTTGTACTGGTCTCTTCATGTCCATCGCCCATTCCATCACATCAAACGTCCACGCCCAATCCACATCTTCCCAAAGTTTTGCTTTTTGCATATAGCGATAAGTTACTCCGTCAAAACTAGGTTGAT